>JAMOBD010000059.1 GCA_039908345.1 Magnetospirillum sp. WYHS-4 | reverse complement strand
ATGCCAAATCCGGCGCCGCCAAAGGGCGGCGCTTGGGAAAAGGAAGGGTATGGGCTAAAGTCATGGATAGCCACGACAGCCTCCTTGTAAGGCAGTTATGGTCAGGACCGGCGGCGGTGGTTGCACACCCCGCCGGTCCGCATCCGCGACAACGGACGGACGCCCCGGCAGTATAGACGGAAACCTTGCGGCGTGCCATCGCAAAAGGCGCGGAAACCCGCCTTGCCAGGACTTTCCGCCTTAACCCGAGTCCCCTGCGGGCTTGGTTCGGGGGGCCTTCCGCCGGAACCCTACCAAAAAGGGCCCCGCCAGGGGCAATAACTGCCGGGCACGGGCGGTGGATTGCGCCCATTTCTTCCGGCGCCGACATGGGGGACGTCAGGCCAACTAATTGTAAGAACGTGTTTTTCCGTGTTGGCACAAGGCCTGCAACAGAAGCGGCGGGACAACTGGACCCTCGGAACGGACGGCCATGGAAAACACAGGTTACATCGCTCTCTCCCGCCAGGCGACGCTGCGCCGCGAGATGGACGTCATCGCCAACAACCTCGCCAATATCAAGACCTCGGGTTTCAAGGGCGAGAAGATGATGTTCATAGAGCATCTGGTGCGCTCGCGCGGCGGCGACGGGCTGCTGGGCCACAAGGTCGCCTTCGTGCGCGACATCTCGACGGTTCGCGACTATTCCCCGGGCCACATGGAACAGACCAACAATCCTTTGGACGTGGCGATCAACGGCGAAGGATTCTTCACCGTCGACACCCCCGAAGGGCCGCGTTACACGCGAGTCGGCCGCTTCAGCCTCGACCCGGCCGGACGGCTGGTCAACCTGGATGGCCATTCCGTCCTTTCCCAGACCGGACAGCCCTTCACCTTCGGGCCGCAGGATACCGAGATCACCATCTCGCGGGACGGCACGGTGGCGACCAACAGCGGTCCGCTGGGCCGCCTCTCCCTGGTGAATTTCGAGAATCCGCAGAAGCTTCGCGAAGTCGCGGGCGGTCTTTACGACACCGACCAGGAACCCCAGCGTGTCGAACGCGGCGACGTCGCGCAATACATGCTGGAGGGGTCCAACGTCGAGCCTATCCTCGAGATCACTCGCATGATCGACGTCAGCCGCTCCTATTCCAGCGTCAAGAGCTTGATGGACAAGGAGCACGAGCGCATCCGGAAGATGGCGGAAGAACTGTCGCGGGCCGCGTAGGGCCTCTTTCGCCAGCGACCGCGAGAACGGGAAAAGAGACCGGCAAAGCCGGCAAGACAAGACGGATAAGAAGGACGGGAACCATGAGATCGCTCAGTATCGCCGCTACGGGGATGTTGGCCCAGCAGAAGAACGTCGAAGTCATTTCGAACAACCTGGCCAACATGAACACCACGGGCTTCATGCGGCGCCGGACGGAATTCCACGACCTGCTCTACCAGAATTACCGACGTGTCGGCGGGACCTCCTCCGATGCCGGCACCATCGTGCCGGCCGGCGTGCAGATCGGCCTGGGCGTCAAGATGGCCGCGGTCTACCGCATCCACGAGCAGGGCAACCTTTCGGCCACCGACAACACCTTCGACATGGCGATCCAAGGGAAGGGCTTCTTCCAGGTCCGCCTGCCTTCCGGCGAGACCGCCTACACGCGGGACGGCACGTTCCAGCTCAACGCCCAGGGACAAGTGGTCACCCACGACGGCTACACGGTGTTGCCCGGCATCACCCTGCCCAACAACGCCATCGACGTGACCATCAACGCCTCGGGTCAGGTACTGGCCAAGATCGAGGGTCAAGTCGCGCTGCAGAACGTCGGCCAGATCCAGATCGCCACCTTCCCCAACGAGGCCGGCTTGCAGGCCATCGGCGACAACCTCCTGCTCGAGACCCCGGCTTCCGGCGCCGCCACCCAGGGCAACCCGCAGGCCACCGGTTTCGGCTCGATCCTCCAGGGCTTCCTGGAAACCGCCAACGTCAATGCGGTGGAGGAAATCTCCAATCTGATCTCCGCCCAGCGTGCCTATGAAATGAACTCGAAGGTCATCAAGACCTCCGACGAAATGATGAGCACCGCGGGTCAGCTCCGCTAGTCGTGACGAGGTAGGCCATGAAATCCATCCTTTCCCTCTCCACTCTCTTTCTGGGGCTGGCCCTTGCGGCCGCCCCGGCGGTGGGCGCCGAGAAGGCCGCGGCCAAGGGTCTGTCGGCCAATCCGGTCATGCTGCACGACTACGCGGTGGTGACCGGCAATTTCGTCCGCCTGGGCGACCTTTTCGCGAATGCGGGAGACAAGGCCAACACCAACGTCGCCTATGCCCCCGAACCGGGCGAGAAGGCGACGTTCGACTATCGCTGGCTGGCCAAGACGGCGCAGACCCACAAGCTAGATTGGCGGCCGCTCAGCCGGCTCGACCAGATCACGGTGCAGCGCGACAGCGTTGCCATTGCCCGCGAGGAAATCGAGGAACGCATCCTTGCCGCCCTGGCCGACAAGGGTGTCGGTTCGGGGATGGAGGCGGAATTGTCCAACCGCGCGACACGCATCAACCTGCCGGTCGACGCCGAGCCCACGCTTGCGGTCGAGGACGTGGTCTTCGACGCCCGCACCCAGCGGTTCACCGCTCTGGTCGCGGCTCCGGCCGGCGATCCGAAGGCCAAGCGCCATCGTTTCTCCGGAATCGTCTACCGGGTCGCCGAGGTGCCGACCCTGAATCGTCGGGTCCTGGCCGGCGAGATGATCGCCGAGAAGGACATCCAGTGGATCAAGCTGCGGGCCGACCGCATGCAGAACGACACCATCGCCAACGCCGGCGACCTGATCGGCCGCACGCCCAAACAGGGCCTGCGCCCCGGCATCCCGGTCCGTCTGGCCGAAGTGCGCCGTCCGGTTCTGGTGCCCAAGAACGGCCTGGTCACCATGACCCTGCATACCCCCTTGATGATGCTGACCGCGCAGGGCATCGCCCAGGAAGACGGCAGCGAAGGCGACACGATCCGCATCATGAACACCAAGAGCCGCACCCTGGTCGAGGCGGTGGTGACGGGGGCCAGCAAGGCCGCCGTGCGCACCACCACCCACGTGCTGAGCAACTAGGAGGCCATCATGACATCCTCTTCCCACCGCATTCTCGGCACCACGGCGGCGCTTCTGTTGACCGTCGGCTTGGCGAGCGGCTGCAAGACCATGACCCGCCTGGCCGAGGTCGGCGACGGTCCCAGCAACACGAAGATCGTCAATCCGACGGCGCGCGCCGACTACAAGCCGGTCAGCATGCCGATGCCGGCGCCCAAACAACCGGAAAGCAATCCCAATTCGCTCTGGCGGTCGGGTGCACGGGCCTTCTTCAAGGACCATCGCGCCAAGGAGATCGGCGACATCGTCACGGTCAAGCTGGCGCTGTCCGACAGCGCGAAGTTCAACAACACGACCGAACGCGAACGTGCCGACTCCGAGGACACCGACGTCAACACCCTGCTGGGCCTGGAAGCCGAATGGCGCAAGGTCCTGCCCCAGGGCGTGGCGGCGGGCGGCCAGCTCTTCAACTTCGGCAATGCGCACAAGACGAAGGGCGACGGCTCGATCGACCGCAGCGAGTCCTTGAGTTTGGTCTTCGCCGCCGTGGTCACCCAGGTCCTGCCCAACGGCTACTTCGCCATCATGGGCCGCCAGGAGATCCTGGTGAACGCCGAGATGCGCGAACTGGCGGTGGCCGGCGTGGTGCGCCCCGAGGACATCGAATCCGACAATACCGTTTCCCACGACAAGATCGCCGAGATGCGCGTCGCCTACGGCGGCCGCGGCACTCTGTCCGACCTGCAGGCTCCGCGCTGGGGCACTCAGGTCTGGGACGTCATCTTCCCGTTCTAGGTTCCGTCCCGAACCTGGACACACTCAAGGCCGGGGCCAAGCCCCGGCCTTTTTTCTGGTTCATCCGAAAATTCCGAAGGAGGGCCGGGCCTTATTCCCACTCGTCGCGGTGAGTGCGTTCCATGCGCTCGTGACGTTCCTGGGCCTCGATGCTCAGGGTCGCGATGGGCCGGGCCTCCAGGCGCGAGATGGAAATCGGATCGCCGGTTTCCTCGCAGTAGCCGTAGTTGTTGCGCTCGACGCGCTGCAGAGCCTCGTCGATCTTGAGCACCAGCTTGCGCGCCCGGTCGCGGGTGCGCAGTTCCAGGGCCCGGTCGGTCTCTTGCGAGGCGCGGTCGGCCAAGTCGGGTTCCAGGGTGTTGTTTTCCTGAAGGTGCTGCAGGGTTTCGGTGGATTCGGCCAGCAGCTCGCCGCGCCAGCGCAGAAGCTTCTGCCGGAAATACTCCCGCATGACAGGGTTCATGAACGCCTCGTCCTCAGAGGGGCGATAGTCCGGGGGAACCGTGACGGTCATGCTTTCCAGCCTCCCTAACTGAAACAGCGGCGGCCGGAATATAGGTGCGGCGCCGACGGACCGCAAGCTTGCTGTTCGGGAAAGCGGAATGGGGGCCTACCCGTGGCGGGTGAGCTTGGCGATCTCGACTTCCACCCGCAGTTCGATCTCCTCGATGACCGCGTTGAGGTGGGGATCGTTGCAGCGCTTCTTGTGGGACCGCATCATCTGGGCCAGGTTCATCAGGCGCTCCTTGGGAATCGCCCCGGCCAGCAAGTCGGAACGAATCTGTTCAAGCCGTTCCAGGAGGTCCTCGCCGTAATGGCGGGCCAAGCGGCGCTGACGTTCCTCGGTGGCGTCGCCCATGCCCTGGGCCAGCAGGATCGAATCGACCCCCACCATGGCCTGGCCTTCCACGACGCCGCCCGCTTCGGCGATCCCGGCCGCCTCGCGGAGTTGTTCGGCGAATTCGCTTCCCCTTCCCGCCGACGCCTTGCCGGTGCGCCGCGTGCCCGAAACGGATCCCGAAGAGCCGACGTTGGATACCTTCATGGCGGCGATTGTGCCTCAAGGTTTCGGGGAACGCCAGGGTCTTCCGGCCCGAGATTTTGTTTCAACGGATTTGTTTCGCCGCACATGTCAATCGATGTCGAGGACGCGGCGCAGATCCTTCATCAACAAGGGATCGACCGGGACAGGATGCCGGGAGAGCCCCTTCGCCACCCGATGTTGACGGCATCCCGTTGGCGCGCTTGATGCTCTAAATCTTTCCAATCCCTCCCGTGACGATCACGGCCTCGCGGAGCACGTTGGCTTCCAACTCGGTCTGGGCGAGACGGTTCTTGACCACGTCGCGCAGGCTGATCATCGCCACCAGTTCGCCCTCGTCGACCACCGGCAGGTGCCGGATGCTGCGTTGAATCATCACGTTGGCCACGTCCTTCACCGAATCCGACGAAGTGCAGGTGATGACGCTGGCGGTCATCAGGTCGCGGACCTTGAGGCTCAGGACCTTGCCCCCCTTGCGGGCGAAGCCGCGCACGATGTCGCGTTCCGAAATCAGCCCGACCAGGTTGCCGTCGCCATCGCGCACCGGCACCGCGCCGATGTTGTTGGAAGACAACAAGCTGGCGGTTGTTTCAACGGTGTCTTCCGGCCGGACCGCGACCAGCTTGGCATCCGGCTTGATGAGAACCTTGACCTTCATTGTGGCGTCTCCTTCTCGTTGCGGCCGCCATGCTAGCGCGGCCAAGGCCCCCCCGCAACAACGGGCAGGGAACATCCCGCCCGAAGGGGCGGTCAGGGGCGATCGAACAGGATGGCTTGGGCGGCCGAGGCACCTCCAGGCCGGACGGAACCTCCCTGGGCCGACAAGGCGTCCTCCAGGGCGACGAGGCAGAGAATCACGTTGGCGGCCGTACAACTCTGGCCCATCAGGCCGATGCGCCAGACTTGGCCCTTCAGGGGCCCCAATCCGGCGCCGATTTCCAGGCTCCAGTCGTCCAGCAGGTGACGACGCACCGCCTCCTCGTCGATGCCCTCCGGGATGCGCACCGTATTGAGCTGAGGGAGGCGCCAGGGTTCCTCCACAAGGAAAGACAGGCCCATGGCTTCGATGCCGGCCGCGAAGGCGGTGTGGTGGGCGGCGTGGCGGTCCCAGGCGGCCTTCAGCCCCTCGTCCTCCTGCATCAGCAGGGCCTCGTGCAGGCCATACAGGGCGTTTACCGGCGCCGTGTGGTGGTAGGTCCGCCCGCCCTCGCCCTCCCAGTAGCCTTGCAGCAGCGACAGGTCGAAGAACCAGCTCCGCACCTTGGTCCGGCGTCGGCGCACGGCTTCCGCCGCCCGCTCCGAGAACGTCACCGGGGCCAGGCCGGGGGGACAGGACAGGCATTTCTGGCTACCCGAGTAGACGGCATCGGCGCCCCAGGCGTCCACCTCGACCGGAATACCGCCCAGCGAGGTCACCGCATCGACGATGGACAAGACGCCATGGCGGGCCGCCAGCGCGCAGAGTGCGGCGGCGTCGGACCGCACGCCGGTCGATGTCTCGGCATGGACGAAGGCCAGGGCCCTCGCCCCCGGCAGGACCGCTTCCACCCTGTCCGGATCGATGGGAGTTCCCCAGGGAAACTCGATGGCCACCGCATCGCCGCCGTGGCGTTCCACGTTCTCCTTCATGCGCTGGCCGAACAGGCCGTTGATCGCGACCACGACCCGGTCGCCAGGCTCCACCAGGTTGGCGATGCAGAGTTCCATGCCCGCCGAGCCGGGACCGGAAACCGGGAAGGTCAGGCGGTTCTCGGTAAGGAAGGCTCGCCGCAGCATGGCCTTCAGGCCTTCCATGAAGGCGACGAAGACCGGGTCCAGGTGGCCCACCGTCGGCCGTGCCTGGGCATAGAGTACCCTGGGATGGACCTCGGAAGGACCGGGCCCCATCAAGATGCGGTACGGAGGATCGAAGAATTCGCTCATGGGATCACCCTAGCAAAAAACCCCGCCGGAAAGGGCGGGGTTTCACGCATTATCGTCACGACGGCCCGTCTCAGACGACGGACTGAACCCATTCGTAGAGCTTGGTCTTCGGCAAGGCGCCGATCTTGGTGGCGACCACCTGGCCGCCCTTGAAGACCATGAGGGTCGGGATGCCGCGCACGCCGTACTTGGACGGAGTCATCGGGTTTTCGTCGATATTGACCTTGGCGACCACGATCCTGGCGCCCAGATCCTTGGACAGCTCATCCAACGCCGGCGCGATTTGTTTGCACGGGCCACACCATTCGGCCCAAAAATCGACCAGTACGGGGGTGGCGGACTTCAATACGTCGGCGTCAAAGGAATCGTCGGTCACGTTCTTGGCCATGAGACTCAAACCCTGTGAAAGCGTTGCGGAAGGTGGGCGGCTTCCCCCTTGGGGACACCACTCTAGGCAGGCGCCCCCAGGCCGTCAAGGCGCCAACAGGCCGCCGGAGCCGGTATATCTCCCAAGGCTTGCCTTTTCGTCATTATATTAGCATAACTTGAAAAAACGCGGCGGGCCGCCGGGCGATCCGGGGCAAGCAAGGGACCGTTCACGACAACAACCAGTGAGAGACGACGCCATGAGCAGCAAGTTCAAGACCATCGACGATATGGATGTGGCGGGCAAGCGCGTCCTGGTCCGCGCCGACCTCAACGTACCGATGAAGGACGGCAGGGTCACCGATACCACCCGTATCGACCGCACCGTGCCGACCCTGAAGAAGCTGGCCGGCAAGGGTGCCAAGGTGATCGTCATGTGCCACTTCGGCCGACCGAAGGGGAAGGTGGCGCCCGAATACTCGCTGAAGCCGGTGGCCGACGCCCTGGGCAAATGCCTGGGCGGCGTGGCCGTGCCTTTCGCCACCGACTGCATCGGCCCCGAGGCCGAGAAGGTGGTGGCCGGCCTGAAGAACGGCGACATCGCCATGCTGGAGAACCTGCGCTTCCATGCCGCCGAGGAAAAGAACGACCTCGACTTCGCCAAGAAGCTGGCGGCCCTGGGCGACGTCTACATCTCGGACGCCTTTTCCTGCGCCCATCGGGCCCATGCCTCCACCGAAGCCATCGCCCGCCTGCTGCCGGCGGCGGCCGGCCTCTTGATGCAGGAGGAACTGGAGGCCCTCACCAAGGCCCTCGAAAGCCCGACCCGCCCAGTGGCGGCGGTGGTCGGCGGCGCCAAGGTCTCCACCAAGATGGAGGTGCTGGGCAACCTGACCAAGAAGGTCGACATGGTGCTGATCGGGGGTGGCATGGCCAATACCTTCCTGTTCGCCCAGGGCCTCTCGGTCGGCAAGTCGCTTTGCGAGGCCGACATGGCCGACCAGGCCCGCGCCATCGTGGCCGAGGCCAAGAAGAACGGCTGCGAGATCGTGCTGCCTGTGGACGGCGTGGTCGCCAAGGAGTTCAAGGAAGGTGCGGCGAGCGAGACCGTGGACGTCAAGGCCATTCCTGCCGATTCCATGATGCTGGACGTGGGTCCGAAGTCGGTCGCCGACGTGGTGGCGCGCCTGGAGAAGTGCAAGACGCTGCTGTGGAACGGCCCCTTCGGCGCCTTCGAGATCAAGCCCTTCGATGCCGGCACCAACGCGGTGGCCCAGGCGGCGGCGAGGCTGACCAAGGCGGGAAAGCTGCTCAGCGTGGCCGGCGGCGGCGATACCGTCTCGGCCCTGTCCAATGCCGGGGTTGAGGCCGATTTCTCCTACATCTCGACGGCCGGCGGCGCTTTCCTGGAGTGGATGGAAGGCAAGGAACTACCCGGCGTTGCCGTGCTGATGAAGAAGTAATCCGATCGCCACGCATGCGACCGGCTGACGACGGGGGCCCTGGGGGCCCCCGTTTTCATTGGCTCGTGAACGGTTGCGCCTCGCGCGGCCTGCGGCTAGGGTGACGGCGCGATGACGACGAGGGAAATTCCGTGCGATACATCTCGACCCGGGGCGCCGCGCCCGTTCTGCCGTTCGACGAGGTCCTGCTGACCGGGCTGGCCCGCGACGGCGGCCTTTACGTTCCCGAAAGCTGGCCCCGCTTCTCGGCCGACGACATCCGCGCGCTTCGCGGCCTCGGTTACGCCGAAATCGCCGAACGGGTCATGCTGCCCTTCCTGGGCGGTACCATCCCTACCCCCGATTTCGCCGCCATGGTCGCCGACGCCTACAAGGACTTCGGCCATCCGGCGGTGGCGCCCCTGAAGCAACTGGGCCCCGACTTCTGGCTGCTGGAACTGTTCCACGGCCCCACCATCTCGTTCAAGGACTACGCCCTGCAGTTGGTCGGACGGCTGTTCGACCATGTGCTGAAGGTCAAGGGCCAGCGCATGACCGTGGTCGGCGCCACCTCGGGCGACACCGGTTCGGCGGCCATCGAGGCCTGCCGCGACCGCGAAGCCATCGAAGTCTTCATCCTGCATCCCCACGGCCGCGTGTCCGACGTGCAGCGCCGCCAGATGACCACGGTCCCTTCGGCCAACGTGCACAACATCGCCGTCCAGGGCACCTTCGACGACTGCCAGGACATGGTGAAGGCCCTGTTCAACGATACGGCCTTCCGCGACCGCTATTCCCTGGGCGCCGTCAATTCCATCAACTGGGCCCGCATCATGGCCCAGATCGCCTACTATTTCGCCGCCGCCGTGGCCCTGGGCGCGCCCGAACGCCACTTCACCTTCGCCGTGCCCACCGGCAACTTCGGCAACGTCTACGCCGCCTACGGGGCGCGCCAGATGGGCCTGCCGGTGGAACATCTGGCTGTGGGGTCCAACAGCAACGACATCCTGACCCGCTTCTTCGAGACCGGAACCATGGAAACGCGGACCGTCGTCCCCACATCCTCTCCCAGCATGGACATCCAGATATCCAGCAACTTCGAGCGCCTGTTGTTCGACAGCTTCGGCCGCGACGGCCAAGCCCTGGCGGCCGTCCTGGAGGAATTCCGCAAGACCGGCGCCGTCTCGTTCGGCGAGGCGCGCTGGAAATGGACGTGCAGCCTGTTCGAAGGCCATCGCCTGGACGACGACGGCGTCACGGAAGCCATCCGCCGCTTCCACGCCGCCACCGGCGAGATTCTCGATCCCCACAGCGTGATCGGTGCCGTGGCGGGCCGGAAGGCCAAGCGTCCGCCGGCCTCGGTGACGGTCTCGGTGGCCACCGCCCATCCGGCCAAGTTCCCCGACGCGGTCAAGCGGGCCACCGGCATCCATCCGGCCCTGCCGGCCCGCATGGCGGACCTGTTCGACCGTCCGGAACGCCTGGACGTGCTGCCCAACGACCTGGGCGCGGTGCGCGATTTCATCGCCGGGCGCGTGGCCGGAAAGGGATCGGCGTGAACGAGGTCCGGGTCACCACCCTGCCCAACGGCCTTCGGGTCGTCACCGATCCGATGGAGACCGTCGAGACCGCCTCGGTCGGCGTCTGGGTGGAGGTGGGCACCCGCCACGAACAGCCCGAATTGAATGGCGTCTCCCATCTGCTGGAACACATGGCCTTCAAGGGCACGCGCAAGCGCGACGCCCGCGCCATCGCGGAAGAAATCGAGGCGGTCGGGGGCCATCTGAACGCCTACACCAGCCGCGAGAACACCGCCTACTACGCCAAGATCCTGAAGGAGGACCTGGGCCTGGCGGTGGATATCATCGCCGACATCCTGCAGCATTCGGCGATGGACCCGGAGGAGCTGGCGCGCGAGCGCGCGGTCATCATCCAGGAAATCCACCAGGCCCACGATACTCCCGACGATATCATCTTCGACTATTTCCAGGAAACCGCCTTCCCCGGCCAGGGCCTGGGGCTTCCGGTGCTGGGCCTGGCCGACCTGATCCGCGACATGCCCAGGCCCGACATCCTGGACTACATGCAGGGCCACTACAGCGCGCCCCGCATGGTGCTGGCCGCCGCCGGACGCATCGAACACGACCGCCTGGTCGATCTGGCCGAACGGGCCTTCCGTTCCCTGCCGCCGCCCCGCGCGGCGGAAGGAGACGCGGCCCGCTACGTGGGCGGCGACTTCCGCCAGGACAGGGACCTCGAGCAGGTCCACCTGTTGCTCGGCATGGAAGGAGTGTCCTACCAGGACCCGGACTTCTACAAGGTCTCCATCCTGTCGACCCTCCTGGGCGGCGGCATGTCGTCGCGCCTGTTCCAGGAAGTGCGGGAGAAGAGGGGGCTCGTCTACAGCATCTACTCCTTCCTTTCCAGCTACGTGGACGGCGGGCTGTTCGGCATCTATGCCGGTACCGGGGAAGGCGAGGTCGAGGAACTGATCCCCATCGTCTGCGACGAGATCAAAAAAGTCGCGGATGAGCTTCGGGAAGAGGAAGTCGTGCGCGCCCGCGCCCAGCTCAAGGCGAGCATCCTGATGGGGCGCGAAAGCACGTCCAGCCGCTGCGAGCAACTGGCCCGCCAGATGATCGTCTTCGGCCGCCCCTTGCCGGTGCCCGAGGTGATCGCCAACATCGAGGCGGTGGACGGCGCCGCCGTCCGCCAGGCCGCCCGGCGCATCTTCGCCTCGCCGCCCACCTTCGCCGCCCTCGGGCCTATCGGCAAGGTGGAAGGCTACGACAAGGTCGTCGAACGTTTGGCCTGAGGCATCACCGCCGGGCGGCGCGGACCTTGGCCGTCGCGGCGATATGGTCGCTGAGGTCGGGATGGTGGCCCAGCAGGTCGGAAAAGTCGGTGGCGGTCAGCACCAGCAGTTCGCAATAGCCGAGCGCCGTCACGTCGGCGGTGCGTGGCGCCTGGGTCAGCAAGGCCAGTTCGCCGAAGAAATCTCCGGACCCCAGCCGCACCGGCTGGTCGGAAACCGCCACGTCGACCGCGCCGGAAACCAGGAAGAACATCTCGCGGCCCTTCTCTCCCTTGCGGATGATCGGCTCGCCCGGCACCGCGAAGCGCGGCTTCAGCAGGCGGGCGATCGATTCGAGGGCCGCCGCCTCCAGCCCGTTGAACAAAGGCACTCTGGCCAGCAGGGCCTTCGGTTCCATGCTGAGGTCCAGCGGCGGGCGCCCTTCGGCGTTGCGCCAGCGGCCGGCCAAGTCCCGGCGCAGGTCGTCGAAGACCTCCTTGCCGATCACCGCCTCGTTGAACAGGCGCTGGTACTCGGCGTCCTCGATGCGCAGCGCCGCCCGTTCCAGATAGCGGATCTGCATCTTCTCGACGAAATCTCCGTATTGCAGGCGCAAGGCCGACAGACCGCCCTCGATGGCGTTCAGCCGCACCGTCAGGACCTCGCCCAGGGCCAGGGCCGCCTGCGCTCCCAGCATGGCCGGAATGCGCCGGTCGGCGAACTGCAACAATTCGTTCGCCGTCGCCCGTGCCACCAGCAGCGCTTCCAGCCGATCGGCCAGACCGCTGGCCAGCAGGCCGTCCCAGCCGAAGCGCCGGTGCATCGTCATCGCCAGTCGGAACGGAAGCGGGAAGGCCAGGCCCTGGCACGCCGCCGCCTCGTAGCCGGCGCGGCCTTCCGCCTTGGCGCGGTCTTCCAGGTGGTAGGCGCCGGCCACCAGGTTACGGACGATCCGCCCCGAGACGATGCGCTCGCGGTAGTGCCGGAAATAGAGTACCTGCTCGCGCCTGGCCGCGGTCACCAGGGCCGCTCGCAGGCGTTCGTCCTCGGATAGGGCGCCGTGGGCCTCCAGGGTCTGTTCGGCTTCCTCCAGGCGGCGGGTGTAGTCGTCGGCCAGGCGGTCGCGCGCCGTGGCGTCGATGCGATACTCGGTGGCGGCTTCGGCGATGCGGTCGTTGACCGTGCCCAGCCCGTGGGCGATGGCCCGGCCGCGCAGAAAGCGGTCCACCGGCGCCAGTCGATCCAGCTTCAGGGCGCGGATCAGCGGGCGCAGGGTCAAGCCGTTGACGAACAGGGTGACCAGCACGAAGGCGGTGGCCAGCGTCGCCACCAGCCTTTTCACCTCGGGGGGCACCGCCGGATGCTCGACCACCGCCAAAGCCAGGGCCAGAGAAATGGCCCCGCGCAGCCCGCCCCACAAAATCACCAGGCGCAGCCGTCCCCCCACCCGCTGGGCCAATCCCAGGCCGCTGAGGATTGGCATCAGCCCGAACAGCACCAAGCCGCGCGCCGCCAGGGCTCCCAGAGTCAACACGGCCAGCATCAGGGCGTCGGACGGCCCGGTACCGGCCAGCAGGCCGGGAATGCGCAAGGCCGCCAGCAGGAAGACCAGCGAACTGGCCCAATAGCCCAGTTGCTTCCAGGTGCCGACCAGGAAGGACCAGCTTTCCGGCGACACCCGGGTCCGGCCGTCATAGGCGAAGACCAGGGCGGCGACCACCACCGCCACCACGCCCGAGACGTGGAGTCCGTATTCGCCGATCACGAAAGCCAGGTAGGCGACGGCCACGGTGACCGTCACTTCGGCCATGCGCTTGCCCGGCAGGTAGGGCAGGAAGCGCGAGGCCGCCTGAGCCAGCAGGAAGCCGACGACGATCCCGCCGGAAAAGCCGCGCAGGAACGACCGGAGTCCGGCGTCCCATCCTCCCTCGCCGCCCGCCAGCATGGCCAGCAGGACCGAGAACAGCGCGATGGCGGCGGCGTCGTTGAACAGGCTTTCGCCTTCCACCAGCAGGGTCAGGCGGTGCGGTACGCTGAGATCCCTGAACAGCGCCACCACCGCCACCGGATCGGTGGTCGACACGATGGCCGCCAGCAGCAGGCAGGCCACCAGGCCGTAACTCGACATGGCCGCAAGGGAGAATCCGACGACCAGGGTCGATGCCAGCACGGCGACCACGGCCAGAAGCAGGATGGGGCCCACGTCGTCCAGCAGCCGGCGGACGTCGATCTCGATGGCGGTCTCGAACAGCAGAATGGGCAGGAACAGGTAGAGGAAGGCTTCGCTGGAAAGGGTCAACGAGGCGCGCAACCCGTGGCTTTCCCCCTCCAAGGCCAGGCCGATGGCCGCCCCCGCCAGGGTCAGGACCAGGGACAGGGGCAGGCGTACCCGGCGGGCGAGCGGCTCTGCCACCACGGCCGCCGCCAGCAGCCCCGCCACCCCCATCACCGCCACCGCCACGCCGCTCATGCGTTTCCTCCCCGTTGGCGGGAGATTAGGCAGCGGCCCGACGTCTGTCGATCCCCGATGATTACTGAAAAAGCGGTCTTGTGATCCCCATCACCCGGCGTCGCGGAACCGCCCGTAGGTATAGTAGGCGGCGCAGGCCCCTTCCGAAGACACCATGCAGGACCCCAGCGGATTTTCCGGCGTGCAGGCGGTGCCGAAGACCTTGCAGTCCCTGGGCGTCTTCAGGCCGCGCAGGATGGCGCCGCATTCGCAGGCCTTGTTGTCGGGCACCGAACGGGCCGGCACGGCGAAGCGCCGTTCCGCGTCCCAGGCCGCGAAGGCCTCCTTGATCGCCAGCGCGCTGTAGGGCACCAGCCCCAAGCCCCGCCATTCGAAGGTCCGGCGCAGCTCGAAGACCTCGGCCACCAGGGCCTGGGCCTTGATGTTGCCCTCGCGGGTGACCACGCGGCTGTACTCGTTTTCGACTTCGGCACGCCCTTCGTTGAGCTGGCGTACCAGCATCAGGACCGCCTGCATGACGTCCAGGGGCTCGAAGCCGGCGATCACCACCGGGCGTTCGTATTCCTCGGCGAAGAACTCGTAGGGTCGGCTGCCGATCACCGCCGAGACGTGGGCCGGCCCGACGAAGCCGTCCAGAGGCAAGGTGCCAAGCCGGCGCACCTCGGGGCTTTCCAGGATGTTCGCGATGGCCGAAGGGGTGAGCACGTGGTTGCAGAACACGGTGAAATTCTTCAGGTCCGCCGCCCGCGCCTGCTGCAGGGCGACCGCCGTCGGCGGGGTGGTGGTCTCGAAGCCGATGGCGAAGAAGACCACTTGGCGATCCGGATTGTCGCGGGCGATCTTCAGCGCATCCAGGCTGGAATAGACCATGCGCACGTCGGCCCCTTCCGCCTTGGCCTTCAGCAGGCTGACCCGCTTCGAGCCCGGCACCCGCAGCATGTCGCCGTAGGTGCAAAGGATCACGCCATGGTCGCGGGCCAAGGCCACCGCATCGTCGATCCGGCCCACCGGCAGCACGCAGACCGGGCAGCCCGGCCCGTGGATCAGGCGGACGTTGGCGGGCAGCAGGTCCTGGATGCCGTAGCGGAAGATGGCATGGGTATGGCCGCCGCAGAATTCCATCACGTGGTAGCGGGTCTCGGGGCGCACCTCGGCCCGGATCTTTGCCGCCAGGGTCTTGGCCAACGCGTGGTCGCGGAATTCGTCGACGAACTTCACGGCCCGGCCAGCTCCCTTTGCGCTTCCGCCAGGGTTCCCATCTCGGCGAAGAGTTCAAGGGTGCGCAACGCCTCCTCGGGGTCCAGGCGCGACAGCGCGAAGCCGGTATGCAGGATCACGTAGTCGCCCACCGCGAGGCCGTCCACCAGGACCACGGAAATGTCCTTGCGCACGCCGCCCAGGTCCACCGTCGCCATGGCGTCGGGCAGCAGGGCGACGATTTGCGCCGGTATGGCCAGGCACATGGCTCAGACTCCTTTCATGGCGGCAACCCAGGCCTGGCCCAGGCTGACCGCGGTGTCGCCGGGGCTCAGGCGATTCGGCGCCCGGACCGCCAGGCCCCGGGCCTCCAGGGCCGCCCGCAGTCCGTCGCGCAACAGTCTATTCAGAAAGCAGCCGCCGCTGAAGAGGATGGTTCGCAGTCCCGTCGCCTCGGCCGCCCGCCCGGTCCAATCGGCCAGGGCGGCTACCAGGGTGCCGTGGAACAGGTCGGCCCCCGCCTGCGGCCCGCTGCCGGACAGCGCCGCCAGCAGAGGCAACAGATTTAATTGCCCGTCTTCGCTTACCGCCCAGCCGCCGTCGAGAACCGCGGGTGCGGCGGCCAGGGCTTCCAGGGCCATGGGCGCCTCGCCTTCGAAGGCCGCCACCGGCTTGATGCCTAATAGGCCACAGGCGGCGTCGAACAGACGCCCGCCCGAGGTGGTGGTCCGCCCCGGCCGGTCGAGGACCTGGCCGATCAGACGGGCGGCGGGAATGTCGGGGAATCTTGCGGGAACCTCGTCCGCTCGCCCCAGGGCGTGCAGGGCGGCGGCCGCCATGCGCCAGGGCTCGCGTGCCGCGCGGTCGCCGCCGGGCAGGGCGAGGGGGCGCAAATGGCCCAGACGGACGCAGCCTTCGGGCGCCACCTTCAGCAGTTCGCCGCCCCAGGAGCCGCCGTCCCAGCCCATGCCGTAGCCGTCGAAGGCCAGGCCGAGCACCGGTTCCTTCAGGCCGTGTTCGGCCATCGCGGCGGCGACGTGGGCGTGGTGATGCTGGACGGGAATCGCAGGCAGGCCCAGGGACAGGGCATGGCGGGTGGATGGAAAGTCGGGGTGCAGGTCGTGGGCCACGGCCACCGGGCGTTCCTTCAGGAACCCGGCCACCGCCGCCTCGAAGCGTTCCAGGGCGGGGCGGCTGTCCAGGTTGCCGATGTCTTCCACCAAGTGAGCTTCCCCCGCCTTCAGCAGGGCGACGGAGCTCTTGAGGAAGGCCCCGACCCCCAGAATCGGCGGCCCGTCGTAGGGAACGGGAAGGATCACTTCCGGCGCGCCTTGTCCGCTTCCCGCTCGATCCAGGCGTACCAGTCCGCCAGCCCGTCGCCCGAGGTGGCGGAGACCTTGTGCACCTCGATGTCGGGCCGCACCCGGCGGGCGAAGTCGATGCACTTGTCGACGTCGAAGGACAGGTAGGGCAGCAGGTCCATCTTGTTGAGGATCATCAGACGGGCGGCATGGAACATGTCGGGGTACTTGAGCGGCTTGTCCTCGCCCTCGGTGACCGAAAGCACCACCACCTTGTGGGCCTCGCCCAGATCGAAGGCCGCCGGACAGACCAGGTTGCCCACGTTCTCGACGAACAGCAGGCTGCCGTCGGCCAGGTCCAGGTCGTCCATGGCATGGCCGACCATATGGGCGTCCAGGTGGCAGCCCTTGCCGGTATTGACCTGGACAGCTGGCACGCCGGTGGCGCGGATGCGTTCGGCATCGTGGGCGGTCTGCTGGTCGCCTTCGATCACCGCGATGGCGTGGCGGGCCTTCAGGTCGGCGATGCTGCGGACCAGAAGCGTGGTCTTGCCGGAACCGGGACTGGACACCAGGTTGAGCGCGAGGATGCCCTTTTCCTTGAGCCGCGCCCGGTTGGCCGCCGCGTGACGGTCGTTTTCCGACAGGATGTCCTGTTCGACCTGGACGATACGCGCCTGTTCCAGGCCCGGCACGTGCACCCCGGCAATGCCGTGGCCGTAGTGGTGATGATGGTGCCCATGGTCATGCTCGTGGGAATGGCCACCCTTGTCCGTCGTCCCTTGTCCGCAGCCGCAGACCGTGCACATGCCTTGAACCTCCGATCCCTGTTTCCCCATTCTAGTCGAAGCGGAGCGGTTCGCAAAATCGCTGTTGACCCGAAGGACCCGGATCGGGATAGGCGGCTCACACAGCCGAAATAATCATCGCAAAGGATATCAAATCCTTGACTGTCCGCGTCGCGCGCCTTACGCGTGTTATACGTATGTCATTATGAATAAGTTATCCAATGAAGACGCCAATCGAAGTCTGCTGCGGCCATGGAGGGCAAGATCCTCCACCGTCCCCGGTTGTTTCCGAGCGTGACGAAAAAACGCGTCGGCTGCGGCTGTGGCTCGATTTCACATACAGAACGCTACGGCTGTCCATCATCGCCGCGGTTATCGTTTCATTGGGATATATGACCAAGGAGGCTATCGCGGCGATAGCGGGTGGAGATTCATCCCTGGATGTGGTAGTCAAATGGGTCTCCGACGGCTGCGGAAGCAGCGTCGTGATTTCTTTCGTCTTTGGCGGCGTGGCGGCGGCATGGGGGATGTTGGAGCGGCGGGAACGGTTGCGGTTGGTTCGAAAGAGCGGCGCCCGAATTCAGGAACTGGAATGCATGATCGATCCCCGACGGACTTCGAGCTTGCTGGCGCCTGACGGGGAGACCCATCCCAATGATCGCTAGGAGAAAGACGTGAACCTCATTGTCGTTCTTGTGGCCGCCTTGTTGCTTTTGTTGCTGCACCTCAAAGCGTGGCAGCCGCTTTGCAACTATTGGGCTCGGCAGAGGCTGTTTGAGGTTCGCGGTCGTCTTTTCGATATGGCGGCCACCGGGCAGCTTTCGTTCGACGATCCGGCATACCGCGAACTTCGGGAAGGTATAAACGTGCTGATCCGGTTTGCGCATCATATCACTTGGCCCAGAATCGCTTGGTGTTCGATCCTGTTGCCGTCTTCCCGCAAGAGCCCGGTTCTGTTCGAGCCGGCCCTGATCAATCTGAACACGACGAGTTCCAATCCCAACACGCGGCTCGAGGTTCGTCGGATGATCTGGAAAGCCGAAAAAACCGTAGTTTTCCTGGTTCTCCTGCGTTCTCCGTCGCTCTGGCTCCTGGTGGTTCTGGGGATGCTGGCCCAACTCGTTGCCCCCCATTTGCGGAATATGTTTCAAAAGGCCGTGCGCTTTTTCGCCCTGAAGATCGAACGCGATGCAGGGATCTATAACGGTATGGTCATGGAATAGGTCGGCTCAATCGACCTCCAGCTCCTTGATCCGCATACCATCGCCGCCGGTCACTTGCAGGCGATGGCCGGCGCAGGTGGGGCAGGGATCGTAGCGTTGCGCGATCTCCACCGCCTTGCCGCAGTCCATGCACCAAGCCTGCCCCGGCGGCGTCAGGATTTCAAGGCGGGCGTCGGCGGCCAAGGTGTCCCGCTTGACCGCCTCGAAGCAGAAGCTCATCGCCTCGGGTTCCACATGGCCCAGGCGGCCGATCTCCAGGCGCACCACCCGCACCTTGGAAAAACCCTGCCGCTTGGCCTCGTCCTCCAGGATGCGGATCACGCTTTCGCAGAGCGACATCTCATGCATGGGTCGCCACCTCGCAGGCCACGCAGGGATCGAGCGCCGCCACCAGCAGCCGCGCCGGACCCGGGTCGGCGCCCTTGAGTCCTTCGGCCAAGGGCCCGCGCGGATGGAAGTTCCATTCGGTGGGCGCCAGGATCTGATAACGGGCTATGCGGCCCCGCTCGATCTCGATGCGATGATACAGCCGCCCGCGCGCCGCTTCCACCACGCCGAGGCCGGTGCCGCCGCCCTCGGGAACCAGGACGCCGCCGTCGTGCTCAAGTCCTTGCGCCAAGCGGCGCATCGCGGGGACCAGGGTCTCCAGTTCGTCCAGGCGGGCCTGCAGGTGGGCCAGCAGTCCCGACCCGAAGCGTTCGCGCAAGGCCGCCGTTTCCGTCCAGCGCCGGGCCAAGGGGCCGGTCTGGAAAACCTGCCCCCCCCAGTCGGGCGCCGCCACGAAGCGGTGATCGCGGTCGCCCGCCAAGGCCGCGCCCGGGTCGAAATCGGGCAGCGGCCCGATGGCGCAGGCGCCATAGCCCGCCAGACCGTCGGCCTCGACCTTGCGCAACAGGGCCGCGTGGTCGCCGGCCAGGGCGGCGGCGAAC
>JAMOBD010000058.1 GCA_039908345.1 Magnetospirillum sp. WYHS-4 | reverse complement strand
GGGCGGCCAGGGCGGCTTGCGCGTCGCCCGGCCACAGGCGGGGGGTGGGCGGATCGTCGGCCAGGCCCAGGATGCCCGCCAACTGGCGGACCCGGTGGGTGTCCCAGCGGCGCTTGCCGATGCGCCAACGTCGGCGGGCCGCCAGCAGGTAGTAGAGGGGCGAGTTGCGCAAATCGACCACCGCGTCCCAGACATGGCCGGCGCACTGGCTCCAAAGGTAGGGCCAATGCAGGGAACCGGGCATCTTGTCGACGGCGATCAGGCGTTCCAGCCCCGGAACGGTATCGAACAGCGAGGCCGCCGCCGTGCCGCAGACCACCGTGACGCGGGCACCGGGCATCCGTTCCAGCAGATGACCGAGCAGCCCGGTGGACAGAATGGCGTCGCCGACGCGCGTCGCGGTGATGAAGAGAATCCGCATGGCTTGGGTTTATACGATCCCCCGTCGGTGCGTGCCAAGCCTTCCCTGACGTCCGGGGGGCGGAGGGGCGGACCGTCGGGTCACTTATAGAGCAGCTTGAAGACAAGGATGATCCCGGCCAGGACCAGGGTGACGGCATTGGACAGGATGATCGGCATCTCGTCCAGAAAGATGCCGTAAACCAGCCACAGGGCCACGCCTGCCGTAAAGGCCGAGAACATGCCCAGCGAGATATCGCGGGTCGACCGCGTGCGCCAAGTCCGGACCACCTGGGGCACGAATGCCGCCGTGGTCAAGGTTCCGGCGACCACGCCCAGCAGGGTGACGCCGTCGGTCATCGCGTCGCGACGAAGAACAGCCGGCGCATGGGATAGAGCGTCGTGCCGTCGATACGGCGCGGATAGGAAGCCTGGACGCGGGCGGCGTAGGCGGCGAGGAAGGCCTCCTTCTCGTTACCGTCCAAGGCATCCAGGAAGGGGCGGAGGGCGGTGCCCCGCACCCAGTCCACGACCGGGGTCTCGCCAGTGAAAACCTGGAGATAGATGGTTTCCCAGATGTCGATCCGCCGGGCCAAGGGGGCGAGCAGATCGTAATAGAAGGGCGGATCGTCTACCGGCGTCGGACGCAAGAGCGGTTCCAGCTTGGTCCGCCAGGAACCCGCCCGCACCGTCCAGGCAATGGCGGTATGGGAGGGGGCATCGAAGTTGCGCGGCAATTGCACGGCTAGGACACCGCCCGGCGTCAGGCTGCCCAAAAGGCGCGGGAACAGCCGGCCGTGGTCATCCAGCCAATGCAGGGCCGCGTTGGAGAAGATCAGGTCCAGTGGTGCCTCGGGGCGCCAGTCGGCGATGTCGCCTTCGCGCCATAGGACGGCGTCGCTCTGCCGCCGGGCCTCGTCCAGCATGGCCGAGGAGGAATCGACTCCGGTCACCCGCGCCCTTGGCCAGCGTTCGGCGATCAGCCGGGTTACGTGGCCCGTTCCGCAGCCCAGGTCGCAGACCGTGGCCGGAGCGTCCAGAGGGATTCGGGCCAACAACTCCAGGGCGGCGCGAGTGCGTTCGTCGGCGAATTTCAAGTAGTCCTGAGGATTCCAGGTGATGTTCATCGGGCGGACCTTGGCCTTTCGCCCTCGTTGAAGGCGATCTTGAGCAAATCCATGGGCACCAAGCCGGGCCGGTAAGCCGAAGCCAGGGCGAATGTCCCAATCGCCAGGAAGGCGATTAGCGGTCGCTCCGGGATTCCGTCAATCTCCATCGTCGCCTCGAATGTCCCATGCCCCGGACAGTAGACGCCAAGCCGGGCGTGGGAGCAAGTCCCCCGCTGTTCAGGCCCTCCGCTTCGGGCCGTCACCCCACCAGTTCGTTGAGCTTGGTGTCCTCCTTGCGGATGTGCACCACCAGCCAGTCGCGCAGGTAGTAGACCATCTCGAAGCCCATGGTCAGCGGGCTGCGCTTGAATTCCGACCAGAAATCGCGGATGCGGTCGTTGAAGGCATAGTGCAGCCGCATGTGCCGCGACATGTCGCTGAAGCCGAAATGCTCCATCATCCGCTCTTCCTCGCGGAAATGGACGATGGTGTATTGCTCCAGGGCCCTCAGAACCCGGCCGACCTCGCGGGCGCCGCGGCGTTCGTTGATGGCGCCGTGCAGGTCGTTGGTCAGGTCGAACAGGTAGCGGTGATGTTCGTCAATGACGTCGATGCCCACCCGCACACTATCGTCCCAGGCCACCCAGGCATCGTGGCGCGGCTGCAAGGGCGGCAGCTTGAGCACCCCTTGCGGATCGATGATGTTGTCGCGGTAAAGCTCGCGGATGCGCAGGATTTCCGGCATGGCCTGCAGGAAGCCGTCCACCACGGCCGGGTCGAAGGCCTTCCCCGCTTCCTGGCGCACGTAGTCGACAGCCTTGTCCACCGGCCAGGGTTCCTTGTAGGGCCGCTTGGAGGTGAGCGCGTCGAAGACGTCGGCCACCGCGCAGATGCGGCCCGTCATCGGGATGCCATCGCCCTTGAGTCCCTCCGGATACCCGCCTCCGTCCCAGCGCTCGTGGTGGCTGAGCGCGATGTCGCGGGCCGTTCGCATGAGCAGGTCCTCGCCATCCAGCAGGTCCGCCCCGATGCGCGGATGGGCCTGCATGGCGGCGAATTCCTCGCCGCTCAGCTTGCCGGGCTTGAGCAGGATGGCGTCGGCGATGCCGATCTTGCCCACGTCGTGCATGGGCGCCGCCATAATCATCCGCTCCCGTTCCTCGGCCGGGCGGCCCAGGACCTTGGCGATCACGCCGGCATAATGGCTCATGCGCATGACGTGCATGCCGGTCTCGCTATCCCGGTATTCCGAGGCGGCTCCCAGCTTGCGGATGACGTCGGCCTGCTTTTCCGCGAGTTCCAGTTCGTGGACCTGGGCCACTTCCTCCATCAGCCGGCGCGATACGATGCCCGACAGCACCCGCGCCAAGTCCTGCATCAGCATGGTTTCGGTCTCGGTCGGCATGTGGCCGGCCTTGAGGAAGATGGGCAGCACGCCGATGGCCCGTTCCCCGTCGATCAAAGGCAGGATGAAATGGCTGCCGTCCCCCGCTATCCGGGCGCCATGAATTTCCCGGTCGCCCTCGCAGGGGCGGCAGACCAGGCTGCGGGACCGGGCCGCCAAGCCGCAACCGCAGCGATCCAGCGCCACCCGCTCGCAATGGGCCGCCCGATCCTCGCCGAAGCCGACCTGGGCGACCTGGACCAGTTCGTCGTGGGCGTTCATCAGCAGGATCGCGCCGCGGCGTTCGATGCCCAGCCAGGAGAGCCCGATCAATTGATCGAAAATGGTCTCGAGCTGTCGCTGCAAATCCATGGGACCCATGCTGAGTCCCATCAATTCGGTCATCGCCGACCAGCCTTCGCGCATTCGCGCGCAGTTGTCGGACATATCGCTTCTTCCCTCGCTCACGCCGGACTTCATCTAAGTCCAATTATGGCTTGTGTGCGCCTTTCTACCACGCACGGCCGAAGGCGTTCCATGCAATTCACGCATACCCGGTCACCCCCCGATTTCCCAAAGGATTTCCCGGTGCCAGCTCAGGCGGGCGAACTCGTTGGCCGGGTCGGGGCGGGTGCCGGCTTCGGCCCGCACCATGACGTCGACCCCGCCATCCGGCTTGCGGGTCGAACGGTAGCCGGTGGACAGGCGGAGCGCCGCGCCCGGCCTCACCGCATGGTAACAGGAAACCTGCACCTCGCCCTGGCGGATCGTGCGACCGAAGCCGTCGAGGCTGTGGGCCATCTCGGCGGCGCAGAGCCGGGCCTGGCCGACCGCGGCCGTGCCGCTCTTGCCGTAGGGCACGCGGGCGGCGTCGCCCAGGACGAAGATGTTTTCGTGCGCCTTGCTGCGGAGCGTCAGGTAATCCACCGCCGCGAAGACGTCGCCCTTGTCCGCCAGCCCCAATTCGGCGACCAGCGAGCCGCCCTTCGTGGGTGGGGTCAGGGTCAGGATCTCGTAGTCGAACTGGTCGAAGTCCGTCGTCACCTTGCGGCCCTTCGGATCGACCTTGCCGACCGTGGTCTGGGGGATGTACTCGATGCGCTCGCCGCGGGCCGCGATTTCCGCCGCCAGAGCCTTGCCGATGGCTTCCGGCTGCGGGCTGGGCCAGCCGTCGATCAGGATCACCTTGCCCTCGAGGCGCCGCGCCGTCATAAGATCGGCGACCCGGAGCGCGAATTCGTAAGGGGCCGGCGGGCAGCGAAGCGCCCCGGCGGGCACCGAAACGATGACGTTGCCGCCCTTCATGTCGGCCAGCCCCTTCTGCAGCGCCGGCAGGGCGGTCCGGTCGTAGAAGCTGAGATTGGCGCCCGGATCGTCCTTCAGGCCGGGAATTTCCTCGAAGGCCAGGCGGATGCCGCTGGCGATGGCCAGCAGGCTGTAGGGGATCGGTCCGGCCGATGTCTGCAGCAGGCCGGCCTTGGGATCGACGCCCTGGGCTTCCGCTCTCACCACCTGGATGCCGCGGTTGGCAAGGTGGTGATAGCCGCGCATGGCGGCCCGCATGTCGAAGGCGCCGACCGCCACGTCGACCGAGGCGGCGGCGAGGAAGAACTCGGCTTCCCGTTCCACCAGCACCACATCCGCTTCGGGCACGCGGCGCTTGAGGTCGAGCGCCAGGATCGATCCGGCGACCCCGCCGCCCACGATCACCGCCTTCTTGCGGAAAGGGGCCGCCGCGACGAAGGGGGCCCCGGCCGCCCATGCCAGGCTTCCGGCGGCGGCGGAAAGCAGGAACTGCCTGCGGTCCATTTGCGATGTCTCCCTGTTGCTTTTTTTCTTCCTCAGCTTCCCACCACTCTAACCCGGCCGGAGGAGGGCAGTACGATCTTTTTGACCGAACGCAGATGGTTGGCGACCACGTCGTAGGCCGGCGGCCCGTCCACCTCGTTCATGCTGGCCCAGCCCGAAACCTTGTAGCGGCGGGCCGCATCCCAGGGCTTGCCGGCCACCGAAATGTCCGAGATGCGCTCGCCGGCCGGCTTGGCGGGATCGATGGCGTAGGTCAGCCCGCCCACCCGGACCATGTCGCCGCCCTGGCGATAGTAGGGATCGGGATTGAACAGGTTGTCGGCCACGTCTTCCATGATGGTCTTGATCTCGGCGCCCGTCATTTCGCGGACGTAGGTGTTGGGGTAGGTGAGGGCCAGATGGCTGTACATGTCTTCGAGCGTCACCGGCTGACCAGGCAGCAGCGAGATGCCCCAGCGGAACCCGGGGGTGAAGGCCACCTGGGCGTCGTGGTGCTTCATCAGGGCGTCCAGGATCACCTCGTCGAAGGTGCCGTTGAAGTTGCCACGGCGATAGAGCAGGCTTTCGGAAACCGCCAGCACCTCGGCGAGCTTGGCCTTGTAGGGCGCGCGGACCTTGTCGATCAGGGCGGCCATCTCGGCATCGGGCGGCAGGTGGGAACTGAGCACCGGGATCAGCTTGAAGCGCCAAGCCTTCATCCGGCCGTCCGCCACTTCCAGGTCGAGGCGGCTGAGGAACTTGCCGTGCGCCCCGGACTGGATGACCAGGGTCCTTCCGACCGGCTGCGCGGTCGGGATGGCGTCGTGGGTGTGGCCGCCCAGGATGATGTCCAACCCCTGCACCCGTTCCGCCAGCTTCATGTCGACGGCGAAGCCGTTGTGGGACAGCAGGACGACCAGATCGACCTTCTTGCGGGTCTTCAGATCGTCGATCTGCGCCTGCAGGTTGGCTTCCTGGATGCCGAAGGTGAGGTCGGGCACGAACTTCCTGGGGTGGGAGACCGGCGTGTAGGGGAAGGCCTGGCCGATGAAGCCGATCCTCGCGCCGCCCGCCTCGCGGATGGAATAGGGATGGAAGACCGGCTCGCCCCAGGTGGCGTCCTTGACGTTGTGGGCGACGAAATCGCCCTTGAACAGGCCGCGGCCCTCGCGGTCGCCGAAGTATTCCTTCACCTTGTCGATGCCGAAGACGAACTCCCAGTGCGGGCACATGACGTCGACGCCCAGCAGGTTGACGGCCTCCAGCATGTCGCGGCCCTGGGTCCAGAGCGCGGTGGCCGACCCCTGCAGGGTGTCGCCGCCGTCGCAAAGGATCGTCCGGCCCGGCCTCTCGGCCCGGATGCGCTTGACCAGGGTGGCGATGTGGGCATAGCCGCCGAAGCGCCCGTAGCGAGCCGCCAGGTCCTGGAAGTCCAGATGGGACAGGGCATGGGCTTCCAGGCTGCCGCGCTTCAGCCCGTAGAGCTTGAGCAGGGCTTCGCCGGTGACGTAAGGCGGCTTGCCCGCCTCGCCTGTAACCGGGAGCAGGGTGTCCGGTTCCCGGTAGTGGACCGGCAACAAGGTGGCATGGCTGTCGGTCATGTGCAAAAGGGTGACGTTGCCCAGGGCCTGGAAGTCGAGCAGACGCTCGGGCCGGCTCTCCTCGGCGACCGAGCGGCCGGAGACGAGGCTGGCGCCGGCGGCCGCCACCGCCAGCGCCAGCAGGTCGCGTCGTGTGACCTCCATGGCTAGTGCCGGATGCCGGGCACGCTGAGCGGCTTGCCCTGGCCGAAGGAGGCGACATAGAGCTCCAGTTCCGCATACTCGACGGAATCGGAGGGCAGGTAGTTCATGCCCAGCGGCAGCAGGCACCACTGGAAGCGCTTGCGGGCGTCCCAGATGCGGCTGAAGTTGGTACGCCAGGTGGGGAAGTGGTTCATCATCCCCGATTCCCGCGTCGCCAGCAGGCGGCCGCCCAGGAACTTGTTGCCGCCCTTGCCCGGCTCGTCCAGGTGGCAGTCGGCGCAGGCGTGGTTGCGCTGGCCGACCCGCTTGAAGAAGGTCTTCTCGCCCCGTTCCAGCGCCGCCTTGGCCTCGGGGCCGGTCAAATCGAGGGCGAGCGGCATGCCGTTGGACTGCATCTTGACCAGGACCGTCATCTTGAGGTTCAGGTCGCCTTCCGACGGCATGTCGATGCCGGTGGTGGCCGGGGAGTGCATCATCAGGAATTCCTCCAGCGCCATGACGCGGCCGTGCTCGGCGACGAAGCGGGGATAGCGGGCCCCGACGCCCTTCATCGACTTGGACGGCGAGGCCTCGTGGCAGTCGGCGCAGGCCTTGCCCTTGGAACCCTTCTTCTTCCAGTCGGCCTCGGCTTCTTCCGCCAGCAGCACCGCCGGATTGTTGGTAGGGTCCAGGTTGTCGCCGAAACCGGGGGGCTTGGCGCGGGTGTTGGGATCGCGGTTGGCATCCTTTTCCGGAGGCAGGGGGCCTTTCTGGCTCTTCAAAAAGGCTACCAGATGCATGATCTGCTGCGGCGTCAGCCCGCCCGAGGCCCCCCAGGGCGGCATGATGGAATCCGGATTGAGCACGCGGGCATCGAAGATGCGCTGATAGATTTCCTCGTCCTTGTGCCCGGCATCGCCGTATTGCTGCAGGTCGGATCCGATGTTGCCGGCCGGCCAGACGTCCTCGCCGCGGATCAGGTGGCAGCCGGTGCAGGGGCCCAGGTTGCGGTTCATGAAGATCTTGCGGCCTTCCTTGGCATCGCCCTGCAGGTCCTTGGGCATGGCCGCCTTGGTCACCGGGATTTCCGGCTTGGCGTCGGTGTAGGCGTAGGTGCGGTACTGGCTCCAGTCGGGCTTCACGCCCTGGAACGGGTCCTGCTTGTAGCGCTGCTGCTGGGGCTTGCCGTCGGCGACGGCGACCAGCCCCTGGGCCTCGGGAACGGCGCGCGACTGCCATTCGATGGGGGCGTAGCTCGCGCAGCCCGCCGCGGCCAGGGCCGCCGCCGCCCACAGCCCGCCGGCCGCCAGGATGTTCTTACGGTTCCTGTCCTTCATGGCCTTGTCTCCCTTCGGTTGGGGATCAGAACGCGACGTCGACGCTGCCGGTGTGCTTCTCGCCCGTGGTGTCTTCGAAGGTCACCGTGAGCTTGCCCGGCGCCTGGGGCACGAAGGCGAAGGTGACGAAGGGATTGGCGCTCACCGACTGGGTGAGCTGGCCGCTGAAGATGGCCTTGCCGTTGAAATCGGCGCTGACTGTATGGACGTAGTTGTAGACCTTGTCGACGACCTTGCCGTCCTTGTCGCGCTGGACCGTCTCCATGGGATGGACGACCAGGGCGCGCACCGCGACCGACTGGCCCTTGGCGATGGTGGAAGGCAGGCGGATCTTGACCTGAGCCATGGCGGAATTCTCCTGATTGAGCCTGAAGGAAAGGGGGAAGAGGGGCCTCAGCCGCCTCAGCCGCCGCAGCCGCCTACCGTCACCTTGACTTCTTGCGCCACCTCCAGATAGGAGCCGTCGGCCATCTCGGCGATGGCCCGCACCTTGGTGGTGCCGCCCAGGCGCAGGTTGGTGCCCATCAGGGTGCCGCCGTCGCCGTCGAAGGAAAAGCTGGCCGACATGGGCCGACGGTTCTTGTCGGCGACGAACCAGAGCTTGCGCATGGGCTTGGCGGCGTCGACCTTGACGCCCACCACCGACCCGTTTTCTGCGATCGGCGGCACATCCAGGACCAGCACCCCGGCACCGTCCTTGATCGTCTTGCCGGAGAACAGGCGCTTCAACGTGTCGGCCACCGCCTCTTCCGGTTCGGCACGTCCGGCCGGAGCCTGGGCCAGGGCCGGCATCGCGCCCAGCATCGGCCCGGCCACCACCGCCGCCATCCCCAGTCCGGCCAGCCGGGCGCCCGTCTCCAGGACGGTGCGCCGGTCGAGATCTCGCTTCGCCTTTTGCATCGTTGTCGGCCTCCCTTGCGAAAACTACAGACATTAGGAGCAGCTAATATCAGCGATCCAAAATGTTAAGTGTACTTTAACACGATAATTCATTGCGGGGAAGGAAATTGGGTTCAGGGGAATCGGGTGAAGGCGAAGTGACCTTTCGACGCCCTGCCAGTCGGCGATGGCGTAGAGGGCGAGGCCCTTGATCATCAGCGCCCGCATCAGGCCGCGCCGCACGGACCCGTCGGCGGGATCGAGACCCTCGGCCCCGGCGCGATGTTCCGCCCAGTTCTCGTAGACCTTCTCGGCCTGGGCCTGGATCATGGCGTAGGCGGGGGAGGTCAGGGGCCGGACCTTGATCGTCCGCAGGCACTCGAACAGAGCCGCGAGGACTTCTTCCCGGCGGGTGGGCATGGTTGTTTCCCCGTCTTGCTAATATCGCATATTCGCGATATCATCCGCAAATGGAATGGCGGGTCGAATTGCTCGACGAGCGTATCGTCGAAGAGCTGGAGGAACTCAGCGCGGAACTGCGCGCCAAGTTCCGCCGCATCGCGGCGCTCATGGAGACGTTCGGCCCCCACTAGGTCAAGGAGCCCTAGGTAAAGCCCCTGGAGGGCAAGCTCTGGGAAATCCGCATGATCGGACCGGACAACATCGCGCGCGCCATTTACGTGGCGGCACAGGGAAAGCGGCTGGTGGTTCTTCATGCCTTCGTCAAGAAGACCCAGAAGATGCCGCGCCGCGCGCTGGACATCGCCACCGCCAGGGCGAAGGAGGCAGGACTGCTATGACCATTCCGATGGAAAAGCTGCACAGGAAGTGGATGAAGGACCCGGCCTACAAGGCCGCCTACGAGGCGCTGGAGCCGGAATTCGCCCTGGCGCGGGAGCTGATCGAGGCGCGGGCCAAGGCCGGCCTGACCCAGGCCGAGGTGGCCGAGCGCATGGGCACGACCCAGTCGGTGGTGGCGCGCATCGAGAGCGGCCGAAATCCTCCCAACCTGAAGACCCTGGAAAAATACGCCCATGCCGTGGGCCGGCGGGTCAAACTGAAGCTGGTGCCGGCCGCCTGAGCATCAGGATCGTCCCGGTTCCCGCCAGTTGCGGACCACGAGGCAGGGCAGCTCGGCGGTCCACTTGTCGGCGGCGGCCACGTCGAGGCGCTTCCTGACGGTGACCTGGGGTACCAGGATGAACATGGGCACGGTGGCGAGGCCGCGTCCGCTACGCAAGGTCGTCTCGCTGGCCTTGCCGGACCGAAGGGAACGCGAAGCGGACAAGCCGCCCCGCTTGCCGGCACGGGCTCGGCGGTTCTCGGCCGCCAGCAAAGACGGCCCACCGTGCCGGAAGACGAAGCGCAGCTTGGCGCCATGCCGGCGCTCCCAGCCGCCGGGGGTGATCTTCCTGCGCCCGTCCTCGTATTTCCCGGCGGCGGGTGTCGGGATGGCGAGGAAGTAGCCGTGGCGGGAGCGGATCACCGCCCCGTCCGCATAGGCCCGGACGATGCCGGGCGCCTTGCTGAAGACGAACCCCGCCGCCCGCAGGCTTTTGCCTCCCCTCGGGTAGACCTCGCCCCGCCAGGTGTTGGCGAGGTGCTGGCTCAGGCCGGCGCCCATGATCTGGCGGCGCAGGTCCTGCTTGAGGCCCTCGGTGGCCGCGCGGACCCCGACCGTGACGGCCTCCTCGGCGGCCTTCAGTTCGTCGGCGAGGATGCGCTTGTCCGCAGCATCCGCCATTCCCTCGGCGCCAGCTACCCGTTGATCTGCTTTCCGAGAACTTGACCCACGTAAGACGGCTCGCCCTTCACCCCGGCGTCAAGCCCACGACGCCAAACTGCGCGAGGCGTGTGACATCGGATCGTTGCCCGACCTGTGCGCCGATTTTCGCCTTGCATAAAAAGGCCGGGAACATCCCATCCCGCATATCCCTGAAGCCGGCGGCCCGGAGCCACCTGTTCAGCCGCCATTCACCCTTGAAGGGTTAAAGGAAATTGTCGATCCAATAAGGGTCGGTGGGGGAGCATCGCATCATGACCGCGTTCGAGCTGTTCCTGTACATCACGCTCGGCCTTCTCCTTCAGGTCACTCTCTTCGCGGCAGTGGCATTCTCGCGCCATTGGCAGACCTATCAACAGTTGCGGGAGCGGGTAGCCGAGTTCGGTGGCGAGGAGGCGGCCCTCGTACCCGAGGAGGCGACACCGGCGCCGATCAAGGGAGCGGCCTGGGAGGGATTCCGGGAATTCCGCGTCGCGCGTAAGGTCTTCGAGGACCGGAGCCGGAGCATCTGCTCTTTTCATCTGGTGCCTACCGACGGCAAGCCCCTCCTCGATTTCCTGCCCGGCCAGTTCCTGACCTTCCGGCTTGATCCGGGGGATGGAAGCAAGCCCGTTACCCGCTGCTACTCGCTGTCCGATCGTCCGGGGCTGGATCATTATCGGGTCTCCATCAAGCGGGTCTCGCCGCCGGGTTTGTCCTCCGGCCATTTCCACGATCATGTGCGGGAGGGGGACATCCTGACGGCCAGGGCGCCGAGCGGGCATTTCTACCTGGAGCGCGGCAATTCCCCCGTGGTCCTGGTGGCCGGCGGCATCGGCATCACGCCCATGCTCAGCATGCTGAACGCCACCCTTGGGAACGGTGGCAACCGGGAAATCTGGCTGTTCTACGGCCTCAGGGACGGCGGCGAGCACGTCATGAAGGAGCACCTGGAAGGCCTGGCCCGGGAGCACTCCAATTTCCGGCTGCATGTCTGCTACAGCCGTCCCGCGCCGACCGATGTCGAGGGAAGGGACTACCATCACCGGGGCCATGTCGACATAACCCTGTTGCGCCTGACGCTGGCCCTCAGGCCCTATGATTTCTACATCTGCGGCCCCCGGGCGATGATGGAGACCCTGGTTCCCGCCCTGGAGGAATGGGGTGTGCCGGACCCGCGCATCCACTACGAAGCCTTCGGTCCGGCCTCCTTGGCCAAGCCGGCCCGGCAGCAGGTTCCCGAGGACTCGGGCCCGGCCGTCGCCGTCACCTTCGCCAAGTCGGATCGGACGCTGCCCTGGGACGGTGGCGCCGGGTCCCTGCTGGAGTTCGCGGAACGGCATGGAATCAAGGTCGACTCCGGATGCCGGGCCGGGGGTTGCGGTTCCTGCCAGACACGGATCGAGGCCGGCGAGGTGGAATACCTCCAGGCCCCCGACTATGAGCCCGAGCCTGGTACCTGCCTGCTCTGCGTGTCGCGCCCCAAGCGCGATCTCGTGCTGACGGCGTGAGGGCGGCCATGGAACGCTCGCTCTTCCGCCACGAGGTCATCCCCTTCCTCAAGCTGTTCGTCTTGCTGCTGGCGGCAACGACGGTGGGCGACTTCATCCTGCACCAGTACCAACTGGTCTGGGTAGGGCGGTACCTGGGGATACCGGGCACGATCCTGATCCTGCTGTCGCTGCTCTATTCCCTGCGCAAGCGCAAGGTGATCGCCTCGGGCAGCCCGAAGATCCTGCTGCGCTTCCATGAGGTCTTCACCTGGCTGGGCGCCCTGATGGTGATGATCCATGCCGGCGTGCACTTCAACGCCATCCTGCCCTGGCTGGCCATGGGCGGCATGATCGTCAACGTCATCAGCGGCATGGTGGGCCGGTACCTCCTTGACCGCTCCCGCCGCCGCCTGACCTCCAAGGAGGAGAAATACCGCCTGCGCGGCCTGTCGAAGGGCGAGGTGGAACGGGAGCTGTTCTGGGATGCGGTGACCTTCGAGACCATGGCCCGCTGGCGGGCCGTGCATTTCCCGATCTCCTTCGTCTTCGCCGTCCTGGCCCTCGGCCATATCGTCAGCGTCCTGATGTTCTGGGAATGGAAATGAGCCGGGCCATCAAAACAGTCCTGGTCGCCAACCTCATCGTGATCGCGGTGCTGGTCTTCCTGTTCCCCCACCTGATGGTCAGTCCGGGACCGCTGATCGACGGCCACCGGGACTACGAGACGGATTGCTTCGCCTGCCACAAGACCTTCATCGGGGCGGAACCCGAGAAGTGCGTCGGCTGCCACAAGGTCAATGACATCGGAGTCCTGACCACCAAGGGCAAGCCGGTCGCCGTCCAGCGGACCAAGGTGCCCTTCCACCAGAAGCTGCTCGGCCAGGACTGCATCGCCTGCCACAGCGACCACCAGGGGGTCGCAAAGTACCGCATCCGCCAGCGCTTCTCCCATGGCCTCCTTGACGCATCGGATCGGGAACAATGCGAGGCCTGCCACCGCAAGCCCGAGGACGCCCTGCACGGCCTGACCGGGACGACCTGCGTCCAGTGCCATGGGACCGAGAAGTGGAAACCGGCCAGGTTCGATCACAAGATGCTGACCGAGGCCGGGCTTCAGCAGTGCGTCTCCTGCCACAAGGCGAAGATGCCCAACGACACGCTGCACGTCCAGGGATCCGACAACTGCGGAGTCTGCCACGGGACCGAAAGGTGGAAGCCCGCGACCTTCAACCACGCCAAGCTCTTCGTCCTGGATGGCCATCACGAACGATGCACCACCTGCCACCGGACGAAGGACTACAAGCAGTACACCTGCTACTTCTGTCACGAGCATTCGGAAGCGAATATCCGCCAGAAGCATCTCAAGGAAGGCATCCGCGACTACGAGAATTGTGTCGCCTGCCACCGTAGCGCCGACGAGCGCGAAGCCAAGCGGGCATGGGAATCCATCCGACGCGGGGTTCCGTACCAGTTCCAGGGTGGCAGCGGCATCGAGCCGGAAAAGAAAAGGAAGCGGAAGAAGGACCACGACGACGACTGAGTCTCGGCCCCTCCGCCCTCGAGCCGTGACGATCACTTGATCCGGAAGGCGGAGTGACAGGCCCGGCAGTTCAGGGAAATGGCCTGCATGGCAGTCACCGCCTTCTGCCAGTCGGCGGCTGATGTCGGCGTGGCAATCGCGGCCGCCACATCGCCGAAATCCAGGGCCGAGGGATGCATGGCCATCCCCATCTGGGGGAACTCGACGGGCATGAAGCGTCCCAGGCCCTTGCCGCTGCCGACCTCAAGCTGTCGGCGGGCCTCCTGGGCCGCCTGCTTGAAATCGCCGGTCGCCACGGCGGCCATGACGTCGTCCAGGGCATCCATGTGGCCCCGCATCTCCTCCGGGAGGGCCGCCTTGACGTCCGGTTCGAGGGCGATGGCCGTTCGGGGATCTTTAGAACATGACCGCGATTGGATACGCATTCTTCCAGAAATTTACGGTACGAATATGGCAAAGCGTAGAGTTCTGCAGGGCGGATTCTTATTATTCCAACCGCCCTTTGCGTCCGCAGTCACGAATGTGCAGCAGCACAGCTCCTGCTCATTTTTTTCCTCCCCAAAGCTCCCTTTCCTCGCGCTCTCGCTCGGCCCTCATTTTGCTGTAGTGGCTAGCCGACCCATACCCGTTATTGACGTCAGAGTAGCCAGATTTCGGCCCATCTGGAAAGCGGCTTAGCCGTTGGAACGTCGCGCTGTTCTTCCCCCTCCCCCCGCCGCTTCGACAATAATCTGATGGAGATTACTGCGCGCTGATCCGTACATGCTTTCCCTCGCCCCTGAGTTGGGCTAGGCTATCGGCTCCTGACCGTCGATCAAGCGAATCCACGGGGTGGGGCGCGGGACGCTTGGGGCGGGGGATCAAGATGCGCCTTTGGTTTGCCGGAACCCTGGTGGTTCTGATGGCGTTGTGGCAGCCGGTCGCGGCGCAGACGCAAAACCCGATCTTGAAGGCAAACTCGCCCGTCGAGGTCTGCGGCATCTGGATCAAGCCTCGGGTCTACGCGCGCGTGGTGGTCACGGAAACCGAGGTCTGCCTGGAAAGCCCCAATTCCGACCAGCTTGAAGGCGAATTGCGCTTTCCGCTGCGGGAGAGGCAGACGGTTACCGGCTTCACCCTGTCGCCGGCGGTTGCTGCAGGCGGCGAAGGTCCCTATCGCCTGCCGAGCGAGGCGGAGTGGGAATACGCGGCGCGTGCCGGGACAACGACCATGTGGTTCTGGGGGGATAGCGACGAACGGCAGTGCGAGCATGCCAACCTTGCCGACCTTTCGCTTCAGGAAAAGCATTCGAATTCGGCAACTTACAATTGCCGCGACGGCCATATCCAAACCTATCCGGCAGGACGCTTCCTGCCCAACCGATTCGGCCTTTATGACATGGCGGGCAATGCGTGGCAGTGGACGGCTGATTGCTGGCACGAAAATTACCATGGAGCCCCGGTGACGGCAGCGCGCGGACAGCAGATGTTTGTGAACGGCGTGTCGTTCGCGGCGGTTCCTGGAACATCGGCTGGTTGGAAAGCCGCTCCGCTTGGCGGTTCGTCGGTTCGGCGGAATCCCGGTCCCGCGACCTCAGCTTCCGTCTCGCCAGGACCCTCCCTGGTCAATAATTTGTATAGTCTGAATGCGCACAAGGCCGAGGACATGCCGATGAGTGGCTGGGGCGAGACATGAAGACATACGGCGTTTATCGGAATGATAAAATCGGCAAGACAGTCGTCGTGCCTCATGGCTTCAACTGGTTTGCGTTCTTCTTCCTGTTTGTTTGGTGCTTGGCAAAAGGGCTTTTAGTTCGCGGCATTATTTTATTTACACTCATGATTGGCGCTGGCATTGGCCTGGCGGCCTTGGCGATTTATTTCGGTGATTTTGAAAACGCTTCCTTGCTGGGAGATATCATTCTTATCTTGCTGAGCATCTATGTTGGATGGAGTGCCAACGAGTGGCGGGCAGCTTCGCTCATGAGAAGGGGTTTTGTCAGGAGGGGCGGCACAGAAGCCGCCTCGGCCAAGGACGCCCTTGCGACCCTCGAATCATAAAAGGTACGGTGATGGCCTATTGTATTTGTGCACAGAGTAGACTTCTGACGTGGACCTTGGCGGGCATGCTGTTCTTGGGACAGGCCATCCCGGCCCTGGGGAACCCTCTCCCGGCGCCTCACCCCATCGAGGATGCGGTATGGAGCGGCAACTTGGCTCGCGTTGAGAAACTGCTCGGCGATGGACCGCCGTCGCTTGCTTCCACAAGCGGCCTGCTGCACTCGGCGGCAGGTCGGGGACATGTCGATATTGTCTTGGTTCTCCTCGGCCATGGCGCCAAGGTCGGCAATAAGGACCACCATGGCATGACGGCCTTGCATCGGGCCGACAATCCGGCAATCGCCAAAATTCTGCTCGACCGGGGCGCCGACCTGTCCGTGCGCAGTGTTGATGGCTGGACGCCGTTGCGAATGGCGCTGAAATACAACAAGTCGGATGACCTTGTTCGTTATCTCCTGGAGCGTGGGGCCGATACAAACGATATCGACAATAGCAATAATGACCTTATTCACGAGACACTGTTCCTGTCCTGCAAGCCGAAGGCTCTGGGGATCCTTCTTGACGCCGGGGCCGATCCGAACAAAAAGGACCGGCGGGGCGAGACACCGTTGTCCTGGGCAAAAAAAGAGAAATTCGACGAATGCGCCGAGGTGCTCCGACAGCACGGCGCGCATGAATGACTCGTCCGGCGTTTGACCATGAGAGCGAGCAGGCCAAGGCATGACGGAATTCGAGGCGCTGCTCCTAGGCGTGTCGATCGAGGCCCCGGCCGCTTATGCCGTCGCCCGCCGGTTCGGCTGGGCGTGCCGGGGAGCGCGGCATGTCGGCTTGGCGTCGGCGGTGGCGACGGCTGCGACCCACCCGCAATTGTGGTCCGGCGCATCCTGGGCCTATCAGCACTTCCCCTTCTGGGCCAGCGCCCTGGGCGCAGAGGCGCTGGTGACGATTGCCGAGGCGCTTCTCATATCCTGGATGGCCCGACTGGCGATAAGGCCGGCCTTTCTGGTTTCCGTGCTGGCCAATGCTGCGTCCTGCGCCGTGGGCCTTACCGTCATCAACTGATCATGGCTGGCCATCGCGCCGAAGGAGAGATCGATGAGGACGGTATTGTGGCTGTTGTTCTGCGGCCTGCCGTCGCTGGCTTTGGCCGATCTCCTGCCTTCGGGCCACGCCGATCTTGTGAAACGGATGGCCGACGACTATGACCGTGCGGATCAATTCTGTGCAGGAAAAATGGTCGAAGGCGCCTGCGTCATTCCAGGCAATCCATTTGAAGGCGGAGGAGAGGGAAAATGTCGTACATTTATAAACAAGAAAACAGTGACTATCGATTCCATTTGCGTCCGGCGTTAGAGATACGAAATTCTGCGCGCCATTCCGGATGGATATTACATATCATCCGACGCTTACTGCGATAATGATCGGAAAGACGAGATAGCACACGCCGCCTCGCCAGATGCTGCACTTCCAAGACCCGTTCTGGTTGGCGGCGGCCCGACAGCGACGGAAAATCCGGTGGTGATCGACATCAAGCCGTCGCCGCCGCCGAATTGGCCGCAACGGCTGATCGAATAGTCTTTAAATATCGCGCCCAGGTTGGAGTCCGTCGGGTGCCCTTGGCCCCATCAGGGGCGGGGGGGATAGAAGCCGGTGTTGGCGATACAGTAGGTCAGGCCCTTGACGGCGGGCATGTCCTTGCCGTCGCTTGCCGCCTTGCGCAGATCTGGAAGATTGAACATTGTCTTGTTGTCGCCTCCATAAGAGCTGCCGAGCAGCGAGTAGAGGATCTGGTTGCCCTTGATCTCGAGACTGCGTCCGTCCGCCTGCAGGTAGCCGTCGGGACAGAAATTTCCGGCCAAGACACAAACCGCGCCGACATAGGGGTCGGGACTGCAGGCCGCTGCCGGTGCGGCGGGCAACGCCACCACGGCGAGCAGCGCCAGCGCAGCCGTCCGTGCTTGACGATCAAAGGGCACAACGAACATAGCGTGCAATCTCCCTAATCCCTGTTCTGGCAAGTCGCTCCAAATGGCGGCATTTCCTTTTAAGCGTCAGGCCATCAAACCGGCGGGTAGCAGCCGGCCATGAACAGCAGATCGCCGTTGGCCTTCACCCAGGTCTGCTTGGGGGCCAACTTCTTGGTCTCCGGGTGGGTCCAGGTGTACTTGGCCCAGGCGCCGCCGGGGTTGGACTTGCCTGCCTTGATCATCTCCTGGATGATCAGCACGCCGTTGTAGTCCCTGAGGCTCGGCAGGTCCTTGTTGTCGATCAGCTTGGGATTAATGGCGTGGGCCTTGAAGATGCCGTCCATGGTCGAAACGATGACATAGAGTTCGCCGCTCACCCAATCCTTGTTGGCCTTGTCCATGAAGTTGGCAAAGGACTTTTCCTGGCCGACCGCCATGTAATGGGCGATGGCCTTGTCCACCAGCCCCTGGGCTGCGACACACTCGTCGGCGGCCCGCGCCGCCCTTGACAGGCCGAATACAGCACAAGCGGCCAGAACCGCTATCCTTGCGATATTCCTCACGGCTTCCCTCATGGTCGTTAAGCCGACATTTCCCAGATGGGTGGCCCATCCACCCCTGATTGACGCCAGAATAGCCTGGCCTCGGCCCGACCGGAAGGCGTAATGGCTCGGCCATCTGGGAAATCCTGGTTTAAAGATAGATATGGCAATTTGACATGTGGAGCGAGAAGGTGCTGATTCGGCGTTTGTTCGAGGTCAGTCCTCGACCGGAACGCCACGGCGAGCGATATGGCGAATCTGGAGGGTTCTCAGAGGTCCGGCATGGATCGGGGAGGACCGTTGCCTTGCCGGACCTCAGAGAAGCCGGATTGAACGGAAGCGCGGTCATCCGGCTCTGGCTATGGGGATTTGATGGGGGCGGGGGGACGGTTCGGGGTCGAACCTGCCGGGGAGTGGAGCACGGCGGGAGCCTGGGTGGGGCTTGCCGACATGATGGAGAGGCCCGGCTGGTCCTGCGGAGGCTGTCGTCGCCCCCCATGGCTCCGCCAGAAGCCGAGGAAACGGCACTGTTGCCGACGCGGACGCGAGCCTGCCCGGCCGTCGAAGTCCGGCGACGGCGGATGGGGTCGGGATGTCGGCGGACAGGGAAGGGTCATGACGTGTCGGGTGTGTATCGGATCTTGGGTGCCGGCCGGCGCGGAAGCACCGCGAGGACGACCATCGTGCCGCCGCAGCACCGGCACAAGCGGAGATCATCGCCGGTCAGCCGGCGATGCCGGTCACGCCAGTCGGGCTCGACGGGCTCGGCGACGGGCGGCGGCGCGGCCAGCAGCCGCCGAGACTGCTCCAGCCTTGCGGCACGGTGGCCGTTGGCGAGAAAGCCGAAATGGCGGATGCGGTGGAAGCCGTCGGGCAGGACATGCAGGAGGAAGCGGCGGATGAACTCCCCGGCCGCCAGGGTCATGACCTTCTGCCTGCCGTGGTGGCGGTAGTCCTTCCAGCGGAAGCTGACGCGTCCATCCTCCATCGCCACCAGACGGCTGTTGGCGATGGCGACACGATGGGTATAGCGGCCGAGATAGGCCAGCACCTGCTCCGGGCCTCCGAATGGCCGCTTGGCGTAGACCACCCAGTCGGCCCGGCGTAGCGGTGCCAGATGCCGCGCGAAGGCGGCCGGCTCGGCCAGGCCGCCAAGATCGGCGAAGAAGGACAGCCGGCCGGCGGCATGGGCCGCGGCCAGATGCTCCAGGAACAGGCGGCGGAACAGCCGCGACAGTACCTTGCCCCGCTCGATGCGGATCAGCATGCGGCCACTGTCGATGTCAGCCACCTTGAGCGCCACCACCTCGGAAACCCGCAGGCCGGCGGCATAGGCGGCGGTCAGCGCGGTGCGGTTCTTCAGGCTGGGCACCGCCTCCAGGAACCGCACCACCTCGTCGGCGCTCAACACCACCGGCAGCTTGCGCGGCTCGCGGGCATAGGCGATGCGCTCGG
>JAMOBD010000057.1 GCA_039908345.1 Magnetospirillum sp. WYHS-4 | reverse complement strand
CGGCCGGATAGGGACCCGGCAGGGTCTCGGCCAAGGCCGGCGCGGCCCACAGCAGGGCCGCCAGCAGCATCCAAGGCATGTGCGTCCCCCAGCCCCGGGGCGGACGGGAGCGGGGAAACGGGCCGGGGCATGGGGTGCCGATCCGGCCCGCCCCGCCCCCGTCCTAACCCCCAACCATGCCAAATCCGGCGCCACCAAAGGGCGGCGCTTGGGAAAAGGAAGGGTATGGGCTAAAGTCATGGATAGCCATGACAGCCTCCTCGTTAGGCAGTTATGGTCAGGACCGGCGGCGGTGGTGAGACACCCCGCCGGTCCGCATCCGCGACAACGGACGGACGCCCCGGCAGTATAGACGGAAACCTTGCGGCGTGCCATCGCAAAAGGCGCGGAAACCCGCCTGGCAGGACTTTCCGCCTTAACCCGATTCCCCTGCGACCTTGTTCTGGGCGTCTGAGACGGAATTCATGCAACCTCGGTTTCCGCGCTCGAAGCCGGTGCGTGGACCGGCAGGGTGAAGCGGACGACGGTGCCCCGGTCGGGGGTGGACTCCACCCAGATGCGGCCATGGTGGCGCTCCACGATGCGGCGCGCCATGGCCAAGCCGACTCCGCTGCCCGAATAGGCGTCGCCCGTATGCAGCCGGCGGAAGGCGACGAAGACCTTGTCCTGGTATTGGGGATCGATGCCGATGCCGTTGTCGGCGACCGAGAATTCCCAATGGCCGTCCTGGGGCCGGGCAGAGACGTTGATGACCGGTCGGCGGGCCGGATGGCGGAACTTCAGGGCGTTGTCGAGCAACTGGCGGAACAGTTCGACGATCTGCGGACGTTCCGCCGTCACCGTCGGCAGATCGGGAGCTACGGAAATATGGGCCTCGGTGGCCAAGACCGGTTCTTCCAGGGCCGACATGGCGGCGACCACCGCGCGCCCGGTGGCGACGGCTTCACGCTGGCCGGCTTCGCTGCTCCAGAGCTGGGCGTAGGACAACAAGTCCTTCACCAGATTACGCATGCGCCGGGCATCGGCCACCAGGAAACCCAGGTATTCCCGCGCCTCATCCCCCAAGGACGAGCCGTAGCGCTTGGACAGCAACTGGGCGAAGCTGATGACCGAACGGGCCGGTTCCTGCAAATCGTGAGCGGCCACGTGGGCGACCCGCTCCAGTTCCTCGTTGGCGCGGCGCAGGTCCAGTTCGATCTGGAAACGGCGGGCGATTTCGGCGCTCAGTTCCCGGGTCCGCTCCTCGACCCGTTCCTCCAGCAGCAGCCAAGCCCCTTCCAATTGTTGCTCCACTCTTCCCAGGACCCTCGACAAGAGGGCGAAGACGGCTATGCCCGCCAGGATACTGAGGGCTGCGGTCAGCCGCAGGGTCTCCGTATAGGAGATTCGGGAAGCGGTGGTGTCGGCGACCACGACGAAGTTTCCGATTTCCTGCAGACGGGAATCCAGGATGGGCAGTCCACCGGCCAGGAAGCTCTTGCCGTCGTGGACGAACTCGAAATGATGCCGGGAAAGGGGCATCGCGCCGGCCAACCAATTCCGCAACGCGGCCGGCAAAGTCGGCAGGGTATTCAAGACCACCGCAAGGCCGGGCAACCGATCCCATTCGCTGCTACGGCCCAGCATTTTCATGCCGGCCGCCCAGTCGTCCGCCTTCAGAAGGTCCTTGCGGACGAGAACCAGCATGTCCCGGCCCATGGCATTGCGGATGTCGGCGACGATATCCTCGATCTCGATGCCGAGTTCCAGGTAGCCGATGCGCCGGCCGTCCTTGTCCCAGGGACGGACGGCCCGCAGGGTCAAGGTGCCGAGCGGCCCCAGTTCCAGGCCGGTCGAGGTCCTGCCGGTCCGGGCGGCGTCCAGGGCGGTCGCGCGCTCGATGACGTCGCCGGTCCGCTGCGGCTGGTGGACCCGCAGGAAGACCCGGCGGTCGGCGTCCATGAAATAGAAATGGGTGACCCGATACTTTTCCTTCGCGGCCTGGAAAGCCGGAAGGGCCGCCGCCAGCAGGCGGTCCCGGTCGCCGGTGGCGAAGCCGTGCTGGAAGGGAGCCTTGTCCGCCAGGGACTCGAGAAGAGCCTCCAGGATATTGGCCAGGACGTCCATCTTCTGAAGATGCAATTGCTGGGCTGTGGAGAGATACTCCGCGATGGCGGCCCGGTGGCGCCGTTCCTCCTGGAGATGAGCGGTGAGCACGAAGGCACCCACGATCCCCGCCAGCACGAGGGCGAAGGGAATCAGCACGCGGTACTTGACGTGATAGGCCCGCGTCCCCTCGGCCAAGGCAGTCCCCCCTCAGTCGCCCGTGAACTCTCCCGATTTCCCGCCGGCCTTGTGGACCAGGCGAATATCCGCGATCCGCATGCCGCGATCGACGGCCTTGCACATATCATAGACGGTAAGGGCGGCGACCGCCACGGCGGTCAGGGCTTCCATCTCGACGCCGGTCCGGCCCTTCAGCCGGCAGGTGGCTTCGATGTCGACCGTGTTCCGGCCGGGATCGCAGTACAGTTCGACCGACACCGACGTGAGGGCGATGGGATGGCAGAGGGGGATCAGGTCCGGCGTGCGCTTGGCGCCCATGATGCCGGCCAGTTGCGCCACCGTCAGCACGTCGCCCTTCTTGAAACCGCGCTCCCGGATGCGGGCGAGCGTCGCGGGCTGCATGAAGACGCTGCCCCGGGCGGTGGCGGTGCGTTCGGTCTCGTCCTTGGCGGAAACGTCCACCATGACCGCGTTGCCCTGGGCATCGAAATGGGTGAGGTCGGTCATGCGGGGTTCCCCTAGGTTCTCAGGCCTCGTCAATCATCCGGCCGGAAGCGACCAACTTCGTGGAATATTCTCGCTTCCTGGCGAGGCGTGACGCGGCGGCCGCCGAATTGGGGGGCGTCCGTCCCGCCGCACCGGTCTCGGCGATGGAACGGAAGCCCCTGATGGAAACCTGTTCGATGCGGGCCTTGAGCATGGCGAGCCGACCTTTCAACCGGTCTGGGGAGCCAGGAGCTTCTTCACCGCCGCTTCCACGTCCGGCTGGCGCATGAAGGATTCGCCGATCAGGAAGCACTTGGCGCCGGCTTTCGCCATGCGGGCCAGGTCGGCCGGGGTCTCCAGGCCGCTTTCCGCGACCAGGATGCGGTCGGGCGGGGCCAGCGGCGCCAGGCGTTCGGTGGTCGCCAGGTCGACCTTCAGGGTCTTCAGGTTGCGGTTGTTGATGCCGATCAGGGTGGCGCGCAGGCGGGACGCCCGTTCCATCTCCGCCTCGTCGTGGACTTCGATCAGGGAGTCCATGCCCCAGCCGGCGGCGGCGGCGACCAGTTCGGCGGCCTGGGCGTCGGACAGGGCGGCCATGATGACCAGAATGCAATCGGCCCCCAGGGCCCGCGCCTCGACGACCTGGTAGGGATCGATCATGAAGTCCTTGCGCAGCACCGGCAGCCGGCAGGCGGCGCGCGCCGCCCCCAGATAGGCGTCATCGCCCTGGAAGTAGGGCACGTCGGTCAGCACCGACAGGCAACTGGCGCCGCCCTTCTCGTAGGCCTTGGCCAAGGCGGCGGGATCGAAGTCGGCGCGGATCAGGCCCTTGGAGGGCGAGGCCTTCTTGATCTCGGCGATCAGGCCGTAGCGGTCGTAGCCCACCTCGTGCACCAGGTTGGCGACGAAGCCGCGTACCTTGGGGGCGGCCTGGGCGGCTTCCTCCAGGTCGGCCGGGGAGCGCTCGCGCTTCTTGCGGGCCACGTGGTCCCGTTTGTCGGCGCAGATCCTGGTCAGCACGTCGGTCATGAGTTGGTGATCGCCACCAGCCTGGCCAGCGCCCCGCGCGCCGCCCCGGAATCGATGGACCGCAGCGCCTGGGCGGCGCCGTCCTTCAGGTCATGGGCCCGGCCGGCGACCACCAGGGCGGCCCCGGCATTGAAGGCCACGATGTCGCGATAGGGGCCCTTGACGCCGTCCAGCAGGTCGCGGACCGCCTGGGCGTTGTGTTCCGGCTCGCCGCCCTTCAGGGACTCGGATGTGGCGCGGGGGATGCCGGCCTGTTCGGGTGTCACCTCGAAGGTGGAAACCTTGCCGTCCTTCAGTTCGGCGACGAAGGAAGGCCCGGTGGTGGTCAATTCGTCCAGCCCGTCGGAGCCATGCACCACCCAGGCGGCCTCGCAGCCCAGGTTGCCCAGCACCTTGGCCATGGGCTCGATCCAGGCCTTGGAAAAGGCGCCGGTGAATTGGCGGGTCACCCCGGCCGGGCTGGACAGGGGGCCCAGCAGGTTGAAGACGGTGCGGATGCCCATTTCCATGCGGGCCGGGCCCACGTACTTCATGGCGGTGTGGTGGCGGGGCGCCATCAGAAAGCCCACGTGGGCCTCGCGGATCGCCTTCTCCACCAGGGGCATGTCGGCTTCCAGGTTGACGCCCAAGGCCTTCAGCACGTCGGCGGCGCCGGACTTGGACGACAGCGCCCGGTTGCCGTGCTTGGCCACCGGCACGCCGCAGCCGGCCACCACCAGGGCGGCGGCGGTGGAGATGTTGTAGGTGCCGGCGCCGTCGCCGCCGGTCCCCACGATGTCGATGGCGTCGGCGGGCGCCGTGACCGGCAGGGCCTTGGCGCGCATGATGCGCACCGCGCCGGTGATTTCGTCCACGGTCTCGCCGCGGACCCGGAGCGCCATCAGGAAGGCGCCGATCTGGGCCGGGCTGGCCTCGCCCGACATGATGATGTCGAAGGCGGTCTCGGCCTCGGCGGCGCTCAGCGCCGCGCCGCCGGCCACCTTGTTGAGGATGGCCTTCATGTCGCGGGGCAGGTCGGTCATGCGGCGATCTCCAGGAAGTTCCTCAGGATGGTATGGCCGCCCTCGGAGGCGATGCTTTCCGGATGGAACTGCACGCCGTGGATGGGCAGCGTCTTGTGGGACAGGCCCTGGATCACCCCGTCGTCGCTTTCGGCGGTGATTTCCAGGCAGTCGGGCAGGGTCTCGCGGGCCACGGTCAGGGAATGGTAACGGGTGGCGCGGATGGGATTGGGCAGGCCGCGGAAGACGCTTTTGCCCGTGTGGCGGATCTCGCTGACCTTGCCGTGCATGGGCCGGGGGGCCCGGACGACCTGGCCGCCGAAGGCCTGGCCGATGCTCTGGTGGCCCAGACAGACGCCGAACAACGGCAGATGCGCCTCGGCGGCCTTGGCGATCAGGGGCAGGCAAATGCCGGCGCGGTCGGGATCGCAGGGGCCGGGCGAGATGACGATTCCCTGGGGTCTGCGGGCCATGGCGTCTTCGACCGTGAGGGCGTCGTTGCGCACCACTTCCAGTTCCGCCCCCAGTTCCCCCAGATAGTGGAGCAGGTTGTAGGTAAAGCTGTCGTAGTTGTCGATTAGCAGAAACATTTCAATCGCTTCCAGGATTTTCCCCAAGTTCCCCGCGAGCTTTCGGGCAGGAAAACCCGGCGGCGCGAGGCCAGAATGCAGCCCCCTTCGGGCAGCGTCAAGCCTTGGCATCCCTGGCGCCTTTCGGAAACTCTTGACCTGGAACGGAAAGAGAGGCCTTTTTTAAGTATGACCCGCAAGGAACTGACCATCCGCGTTCTTCTCGTCGAGGACAACCCGAGCGACGCCCGCTTGGTGGAAATGATGCTGACCGAGAAGCCGGACAGCGCCTTCCTCGTCGACCGGGTGGCGCGGCTGTCCGATGCGGTGCGACTGATCGGCGAGAAATCTTTCGACGTCGTCCTGCTCGATCTGGGACTGCCCGATTCCTCGGGACTGGAGACCGCGTCCGCGATGGTGGAGGCGGCGCCGTCCCTGCCCATCGTGGTGCTGACCGGCCTCGACGACGAGGAAATCGGCATGGAGGCGGTGCGGCGCGGCGTCCAGGACTATTTGGTCAAGGATCACATCGATTCGTCGCTGGTGCGCCGGGCGGCGCGCTACGCCATCGACCGTCACGCGGCCTTCCAGGTGCTGCGCCACCAGTTGGCTTTCCAACAGCAGATGATCGATGCCTTGCCGCTGCCTGTCTTCTATACCGATGCCACCTTGGCGGTACTGGGATGCAACCGGGTATTCGAGGAGTTGACCGGCCTGGAGCGCTTCGACCTGCTGGGGGGGCACGTGCATGAGGTTCTGCCCGAAGGCCTCGCCGCGGCCCTGTCCGAGGAAGACTTGGGCGAGGTTGGGGTGTCGCGCATCCACAGGGTGTCCTTTCCCGACGCCAAGGGAACCTTGTGCCAAGGAACCCTGACGGCCACGCCTTTCGACGATCCCCTCGGCAAGCTGGCGGGTCTGGTGCTCAGCATCGAGACCGAGCCGGGTGACACGGCCGCCTAGTTTCCTTCGCGGCGTTCCTTTCCTTTGTATTCCAAATTACGCCGACGGCGGCGGTCCGGACCCGTGTAGCCCTTGCTGTCGATGAAGCGGCGCTGTCGGTAGACCGCCGAATAGATCCTCGCATAGAGGGCTTCGGCCGAAATCGGCTTGGCGAGGAACTCGGTGACTCCGGAGTCGCGGGCGGCCGTGACGTGATGGCGCTCCGTATAGGCGGTCAACATGATGATGGGAACGAAGCGGTCCAGGCTGTTCTCGCCGCGTCGGACCATGCGGGTGAATTCGAGGCCGTCGATGGGAGCGACCTTCAACTCGATGACGATCAGGTGAGGGGAGAAGGTCTTCAGTTCCCTAAGGGCGTCGGCGCTGTCGCCGACTTCCTTGACGTCGCGGATGCCAAAGGCATGCAACACGCCACGCACCAAGCCGCGCATGTGCCTGTTGCTGTCGACCAGCAGGACGCTCATATTCTCGAAAGGGAGACTGTTCAAGGTGCGATGGTTTCGTTTCCTGCTGGCGGGTTGACGGAATTTTTCTTCAACCCTACTTGGGATTTGCCGGCCGTCAAGCGCCCCTTGGTCCGGATACGGCAAGGTCTTCCAATTCGCGTGAGCTGCCGGAAAGGCTTGGATCGTCCATGACTCCAGATATCGCCCGCCGAAGCCTGTCCCTGCCGGTCGAAGGCATGACCTGCGCCGCCTGTTCCACCCGCCTGGAGAGGCAACTCGCCAAGCTTCCCGGCATGGCCGCCGCTCAGGTGAATCTGGCTTCCGAGCAGGCCGAGGTGACCTTCGATGCGGCGACTCTGGCGGCCGGCGACATCGCAGACGCGATCCGCAAGGCCGGATTCTCGGTCCCCGACCGCACCTTGGAACTGGCCATCGACGGGATGACCTGCGCCGCCTGTTCCACCCGCCTGGAGAAGCAGCTTTCCAGGCTACCCGGGGTGAGCGCCGCCCGTGTCAACCTGGCGACCGAACGGGCCACGGTTACCTCCGACGGAGGGATCGTGGGCGTTGCGGACGTGGTGGCGGCCGTGGAGAGGGCCGGATTCAAGGCCAGGGTGATCGAGAGCCCCGACGCCCGCCTGGCCGAGGAGGAAGCCGAAATCGCCCGGCGCCAGCGCCGCGACTTGGCGATGTTGGCCGGATCGGCCCTGCTGACCCTGCCGTTCTTCGTCCAGATGGCCTACATGGTGGCCGGTCGCCACGACATGATGATGCCGGGCTGGCTGCAATTCCTGCTGGCCACCCCCGTGCAGTTCGTTGCCGGTGCCCGCTTCTACGCCCCTGCCTGGAAGGCCTTGCGGGCCGGGTCCGGCAACATGGACCTTCTGGTGGCGCTGGGCACCACGGCCGCCTGGGGCTTGAGCGTCTATCTGCTGGGCGTCGCCCCGGCCGACGCCTCCGACCATGTCCATTCCTATTTCGAGGCCTCGGCCAGCGTCATCACCCTGGTGCTGCTTGGGCGCTTCCTCGAGGCGCGGGCCAAGCGGAGCACCACGGCGGCCATCCGCGCGCTCATGCACCTCAGGCCCGAAACGGCAAGAGTGCTGCGCGACGGCCGTGAGGTGGAGGTCCCGGCCTCCCTGGTGGCGGTGGGCGACGAGGTGGTGGTGCGTCCCGGCGAGCGCCTGCCGGTGGACGGCGTGGTGACCGACGGCATAACCCAAGTGGATGAATCCCTGCTCACCGGCGAGAGTCTGCCGGCCGGCAAGGGGGTTGGGGACGCGGTGACCGGGGGCGCCATCAACGGCGACGGCCTGATCCGGGTGCGGGCCACGGCGGTGGGGGCGGACTCGGTGCTGGCCCGTATCGTCCGGCTGGTCCAGGATGCCCAGGCCAGCAAGGCGCCGGTCCAGCATCTGGTGGACAAGGTTTCGGCCGTCTTCGTGCCCACGGTGATCGCCATCGCCGCCGCCGCTTGGCTGAAGGACTATTCGGCCGGCTGGGGCATGGAAGCGGCCATCGTCACGGCGGTCACCGTGCTGGTGGTGGCCTGCCCTTGCGCCCTGGGACTCGCCACGCCCACCGCGATCATGGTGGGCACCGGGGCGGCGGCCCGCGGCGGCATCCTGATCAAGGACGCCGAGGCCCTGGAACAGGCCCATCGCCTGGATACCGTGGTCTTCGACAAGACCGGCACCCTGACCGAGGGACGCCCCCGGGTCCTGGAAATCGTCGCTCTCGACGGCGACGCAGACGGTCTGCTGCGTCTCGCCGCCGCCGCCCAGCAGGGCAGCGAGCATCTGCTTGGCCGGGCGGTGCTGGAACGGGCGGCGGGCGTGGCCCTGCCGACGGTTACCGCCTTCCGTGGCCTGCCCGGCCTAGGGTTGGAAGCCGAGGTCATGGGGCGGTCCCTGGTGGTGGGGAACCGGCGCCTGATGGCGGAGCGCGTCTTCGACATGTCCGCCCTCGCCGAGCGGGCCGAACGTCTGGAAGAGCAGGGGATGACCGTCATGTGGGTGGCGGTCGACGGCCGGATCGCCGGCCTGCTGGCGGCGGCCGACCGCCCCAAGGCAGGGGCGGCGCAGGCGGTGGCGCGGCTTAAGGCCATGGGCATCGAGCCGGTGCTTCTGACCGGCGACAACCGCCGTGCCGCCGAAGTCGTGGCCCGCGAGGTCGGTATCGAGCGGGTCCTGGCCGAGGTCTTGCCGGCCGACAAGGCCGGCGAGGTGAAGCGCCTGAAGGCGCAGGGACGTACCGTCGCCATGGTGGGCGACGGGGTCAACGACGCCCCCGCCCTGGCGGCGGCCCACGTGGGCATCGCCATGGGCACCGGCACCGACGTGGCCATGCATGCCGCCGGCATCACCCTGATGCGCGGCAATCCGGCCCTGGTCGCCGACGCCATTCGGGTTTCCCAGGCCACCTATTCGAAAATCCGCCAGAACCTGTTCTGGGCCTTCGTCTACAACTTGGTGATGATCCCGCTGTCGGTCTTCGGGGTGCTCACCCCGGTGATGGCAGGGGCGGCGATGGCGATGAGCAGCTTCTCGGTGGTCTCCAACTCCCTGCTGCTCAGGCGCTGGCGGGTCGAAACCGGTCATTGACGACCCTTGGCCGGTCGGTTAGGCCTCGATCATGAGTGGCAAGCCGACCCGGAAGAAGAAACCCCCCATCAAGAAGGCCGCGCCGGCCAAGGCGGCGGCCGGCCGCAAGCCGCCGCGTCCACCGCCGCCGCCACGTTTCCGGCCGAATCCGAAGCGGCAGATGGTCTTCGTCCTGTTGGCATTGGCGGCACTGGGTATCGGCTATCTGGTGGGCGAGGTCGGCTCGCGGCCCAAGCCCCTGCCGCCTCCCCCCAAGGCGGAAATGGAGATGCCGGCTCCGCCCGACCCGGCCCTCGACAACCCAATCCTCCCCGATCCCGCCGTGGTGCCGTCCACCGGGGCGCCTTTGGCTTACGAGGAAGCCCTGCCCGAAGAGATCCATACCACCACCGTCTCGCTGCCCATGCCGCCACCCGCCCCGCCGCCGCTACCGGCCCCACCGGCCCAGCCGGTGGGTGATGTGGAGCCGGGTGGTCCGCTGCCGCAAGCCCAGCCCGAGCCGCGTCCCCCCATGCCGGCCTTGCGCCCCGGTTCTCCGGCCGCCAAGAATCCCGCGCCGCCTCCGCCACCGGTCCCCCTGAAGCCGGTGGAGCGCATCGAGACGCTGGCCACCACCGCCACGCCACCCGCCAAGGCGAACGGCAATGGCCTGCCGGCTTGGCGGCAATACGCGGTGGCTGCGCCCGATACCCGCGGCAAGGGAATGATCGCCGTGGTGATCGACGACCTGGGCGTGGACCGCGGCCGCACCGCCAAAGTGATCGGATTGCCGGGCCCGCTGACGACCTCCTTCCTGACCTATGCCCAGGATCTGGCCCGCCAAGCCGAAATGGCCCGCCAGCACGGCCACGAACTGCTGCTGCACGTGCCCATGGAACCGTCCAGCATCTCGATGGACCCCGGCCCCAACGTTCTGGCGACCCGCCTGAGCACTGCCGAGATTGCCGACCGGCTTACCTGGGGCCTGTCGCGCCTTGAAGGCTACGTGGGCATCAACAACCACATGGGCAGCAAGTTCACCGCCGACACGCGCGGCATGACCGTCGTCATGCAGGAATTGAAGCGGCGCGGGCTGCTGTTCCTCGATTCCCGTACCGTGGGCCACACGGCCGGCCCCGAGGCGGCCTTGAAGGCCGGGGTTCCCTTCGCCGAACGCAACGTGTTCCTGGACAACGTGGACGCCGTGGCGGAGGTGAGGGCCCGCCTCGCCGACCTGGAGGCCGTGGCGCTCAAACACGGCTATGCCATCGGCATCGGCCATCCGCGCGATGCGACCATCGCGGCCTTGGCCGAATGGACACGCCATCTGAAGGACAAGGGATTGGTTCTGGTCCCCTTGACCACCATCGTCGGCCGGCTCCAGAATCCCGGCTAAGTTCAACCTGAGGAGAGAACCATGGCGACCTATCGCGTCAACGGCATGACCTGCCAGGGCTGCGCCCGCTCGGTGACCAACGCCATCAAGGCCGTTTCCCCCGCCGCCCAGGTGGCGGTGGACCTGGATGCCAAGACGGTATCGGTGGACGGTCCGATCGCCGAGGACGCCGTCAAGCAGGCGGTGGCCGACGCCGGTTTCGAATTTGCCGGCAAGGCCTGAGAAGGAAGCGAAGGGACGGAGCCGAAGCTCCGTCCCTTCTCCTTATGGTCAGGCGGCCTTTTTTTCGATGGCCTTGGCCTGAGTCTGATGGGCGATGGGGATGCTGCGGGGCTTCTTTTCCTCCGGCACTTCGCGCACCAAGTCCACATGGAGCAGGCCGTTCACCAAGCTGGCTCCCGCCACCTTGATGTGGTCGGCGAGTTGGAAGCGGCGCTCGAAGGAGCGGCCGGCAATGCCGCGATGGAGATACTGCACGGCCTGTTCGTCGCGCTTGGCCTTACCGGACACCAGGAGGGTATCCTCCTTCACCGTGAGGTCCAGGTCGTCCTCGCCGAACCCGGCCACCGCCATGGTGATGCGGTAGGCATCCTCGCCGGTGACTTCGATGTTGTAGGGCGGGTAGGAAACCGCCTGCTCGTCCATGCCCGCCAGGGCGGAATCGAGCTGGCGCTGCATGCGGTCGAAACCGACGGCAAAGCGATAGAGGGGGGAAAAGTCGATCGTCGTCATGGCCATATCCTCCTTTACGAAGCTACATGGTGTGCGGAGCCGCGCTACATGCGCCGACCCCTTTCGATCACCGGAGCGGGCCCGACATCGGCACCCGTTCCGAATCAAAGATGGGTCTGGCGAAAGGGGCTTCGCAAGAGGGGGGAATGAAGAAAATACCGATTCTTTAACGATGCAGACGGATGCCGGGGCGGAGCGTTCGGGCTCCCCCGGCCTCCGCATTCCGGCATCGCGGAGGCCGCCGCCTTTGGAACCGCCGTCGTCAGCTCGCCAGGGCCTTCTTGCGCTTGGCCATCAGGTCGCGGACGATGGGGGTTAGGATCAGTTCCATCGCCATGTTCATCTTGCCGCCCTGGACCACGATGGTATTGCGGCGCGACATCCAGGAGTTTTTCAACTCCCTGAGCAGAAACGGGAAGTCGACGCCGAATTCCTCCGGCTTGCGGAAGCGGATCACCACCATGCACTCGTCGTCGGACGGCACTTCGCGGGCGATCATCGGGTAGGAGGTGTCGACCACCGGCACCTTCTGGAAGTTGATGTCGCTACGCTTGAACTGCGGGATGACATAATGCACGTAGTCGTGCATGCGCCGCAGCATGGTGTCGACCACCGCCTCGGTGGAATAGCCGCGCATCTTGGTGTCGCGATCGATCTTCTGGATCCATTCCAGATTGATGATCGGCACCATGCCGACGCGCAGGTCGGTCAGGGGCTCCAGGGCCACGTCGCCCGACTTCACCCAACCGTGCAGGCCTTCGTAGACCAAGCAGTCGGTGTCCGGCGGCATGTCCTCCCAGGGGGTCAGGTCGCCGGGCTTGAGGCCCAGGTCGGAAAAAGCCTCGGCCTCCTCGTCGGTATGTAGGTAGATGCGACGCTGGCCAGTCCCGTTTTCTCCATAGGAGCGGTAGAGATTTTCCAACTCGCCGAATACGTTGGCCTCGGGGCCGAAGTGGCTGAGATCGAAGTTGCCTTTGGCCGCCGCTTCGGCGACCGCCTTCTTCATCTCGGTGCGCGAATACTTGTGGAAGCTCTCGCCGGCCACGAAGGCGGCCAGGACGCCCTCGCGCCGGAAGATCTGGTTGAATATCTTTCGCACGGAGTCGCGCTTGACGCCGGATGACCCGGTGACGGCGATGATCGGATGCTTGACGGACATGACGTCCCCCCTTGGTGAAAGCCGTGACGGACCGGGGACCTCAGCCCCCAGCCTTCCGCTTGTCGTCCAGGATGCGGCGGATGATCGGGGTCAGGATCAGTTCCATGGCCAGCCCCATCTTGCCGCCGGGCACCACGATGGTGTTGCGGCGCGACATGAAGGAGTTTTGCAGCATCTGGAGCAGGTAGGGGAAATCCACACCGAAGTTTTCCGGCTTGCGGAAGCGGATCACCACTAGGCTTTCGTCGGGAGTAGGGATGTCGCGGGCAATGATCGGGTCCGAGGTGTCGACCACCGGCACGCGCTGGAAGTTGATGTCCGTATGCTTGAATTGGGGGATGATGTAATGGACGTAGTCGTGCATGCGCCGCAGGATGGTATCCATCACCGCCTGTTCCGAATAGCCGCGGGCCGCGGTATCCCGGTGTATCTTTTGAATCCATTCCAGGTTGATGACTGGAACGACGCCGATCTTCAGGTCGGCGTGCTGGGCGACGTTGACTTCGGGGGAGACCACGCAGCCATGCAGGCCCTCATAGAAAAGCAGGTCGGTCCCGGCGGGGACGTCTTCCCAGGGGGTGAAGTCGCCGGAACCCAGGCCAAGATTCTTATAGGGCTCGGCCTCATCCGCGTTGTGCAGATACAGGCGGCGCTTGCCCCCCCCGGTCTCGCCATAGACCCGGAAGGTTTCGGCTAGTTCGGCGAACAGGTTGGCCTCGGGGCCGAAGTGCGACAAGTGCTTGCACCCGCTCTGCTTCTCGGCGGCCGCGACGGCTTCTTTCATCTCCTTGCGATTGTAGCGGTGGTAGCTGTCGCCTTCGATGACCGCGGGCTTGACGCCCTCGCGGCGGAACATGTGTTCGAATGCCGCCTTCACAGTGCTGGTGCCGGCGCCGGACGATCCCGTGACGGCGATGATCGGATGCTTTTTCGACAAGACGCACCTCCCTCCGGTGTGTTCGTATGAAGGTCCGGAACCGCCTTCCCCGGCCGTTCGGACCCTGGTCCCCGCATGAAATCCCTGGAACCGCATCCGACGGCAGGCCGCCAGACGGGTCCATCCGAAATATTAGCTAATTCTAAATTTGAACACACCACTAGATCGGGTGGCTCGCCCGCTAACTTACGGGTAGGGCTGGACCTGGGCCTTTACTTCTTGTCCAGGTCCTCGGCCGAAAGGGTGGGGAAGTCGTTACCGGCAGCCTGGGTTTCCGGCGATTTCTGGTTGGAGACCTCGTAGCGGCGATTTTGCAGGTAGAGGCTGCGGATGGCTGCGTAGTGGTCGACCGAGGTCTTCTCGATGGCCTCCAACTCCTGATCCATGCGCGCGCGCTTGTCCATGGCATGGATGGCACCGACGCCCGGCGGCATGGTGACGAAATCGATGATGGCGCCCACGGCATCGCGGGAAGTGGAAGGGCCGACGATGGGCAGAACCACATAGTCGCCTTCCTCGACGCCCCAAGCCCCCATGGTCTGGCCGAAGTCTTCGTCGTGCGCGTGCAGGCCTTGCTTGGCGGCCTCGTCGTTCCAGCCCAGGAAGCCCTGCGTGGTGTTGATGATCGTCCGCTCGAAGGTGACACCGGCACGGTCGAACTCGCCCTGCAGCAGGTCGTTGCCCATGATGATCGGGGCGCGGGCCGTGTTCACCACATTATGAATGCCTTCTTGGGCCTCCGGCGGCGTGAGCCCCTGGTAAAGGGTGGCCACCGGGCGGATGAACAGGGTATCGATGCCCTTGTTGACCTCGAACATGAAGCGCATCAGGCTGTCATCGGATTTGGCTTCCTCCGGCCCGGCCGCTTCGGCCTTGGCGGGCGCGCCTTCCTTGCCGATCTCGTCCGCCTGTGCCCCCAGGACAGGCGCCACGCCCAGAGCCACACCCAAGCCAAGGGCCCACAGGCTCTTTGATCCCATCCCCATGATATCGCCTCCATCAATGGATTAGGCCCTCTTATACCATGGACCTAGGCCGCTTTCCTTAGGAAATTGCAGGTCTTGTGGGCTTGGTCGCCGCGTCGCCCTCGTCGAGCCAAGATCACCAGTCTGCGCCGGATAGGATCAATGGCAATCCTCTCCTGGATTTTTGTCGAAGGGGAATCCTGGGGCTCGGAGTCATTGGCGCGAATAGCAAGATCAGCAACATGATCTGTTTTGCAATAAGTGGTGACCAGGGGCCACAAAATAAAGTGCCATTTTGTACAGATGGTAACGCCTCTGGGGCGCTTGAGTGTGTGCGTGATGTGCGTTATGTACAAGGTGAAACACCAAGGAAAGGGAATATCATGGTCGCGATGGTGCGTCTTCCGGCCTCGGTCGTTCGGGCTTCCTTTGCGGATTTGATCAATCGGGTGGCCTACGGTGGCGAACGGGTAGTGGTAACCCGAAGAGAGAAGCCCATCGCCGCCCTGGTGCCCATCACCGACTTCGAGCGCCTGGCCGATACGGCCCTGCCGTCGGCGGTTCAGCTTTCGGCGCAGGTGGCTCCTGAGCTGTTGGAGGAGATTCGACGCGAAGCCTACGAACGGGCCCATCGCGAGGTCTATGAGCAGGTCCGCGTCGAGGCTCAGAAACGCCTGGAGTCGTTGATTTCCGGTCGACGGGAGCCGATCTAGGGACGGCGCATGGGGCGGGAATCCTAAGCCGCAAAAAAACGGCCGGGCTTTTTGGCCCGGCCGTGAGTTAGTGCTCTTGAGGGAAGGGAGGATTCACGATGGAACCCATCCTACGGGGCAGAGCCTGCACCCGCGAGGACGGATTGTATGTGACCGTCATCACTGATGTAAACTAATTTCATAGGCCTATTTGCCTAGCATCTATGCCAATATGTGCTCATCTGTGTTTATTGTATACTTTAACGAAATCCGGCGCCGGTTCCTGTCGCCTCGGCGGCCTCCAGCCACCCCAAGACGGCCAAGGCCTTGTATTCCTTGCCGCGCAGCCAGCGCATCAAGTCGGCGTGGCAAGGACCGTCGCCGTGCGGCCGCAGGTCTTGGATGCCTTCGGCGCGGTGCCGGGCGATTTCCGCCTGGGTTGCCGTCCATTCGACCAACTCGGGTTCGTCCAGCACATCCTTGATGTGGCCGGCCGCCCGCCGCCACTGCTCCGCCCGGCTCAACCGGTCCGAGACCACGAAGGGGTGTTCGGCAAAATAGGACCGGATGGCCGTCCATTTGCGGGCCTGGACCTCGGCCGCCCGCATGGGGGAGACCGTAACGCCAACCAAGGCGCGTTCCTCCGCCAGGGCCCGATCGAGGCTCGAATAGTCTCTCCCGAGATGGCGGCGATGGACGTTCATGGCGACCTTCGCACTCAGGTGCCAGGCGGCGGCAGGTCGGCGAGGGGATTGGCCACCGGTTCCGGCCGGCCCGCGCAGAGCCGTTCCGCCATGTCGAGCAGGTGCGGGAGATCGGCTTCCGTAACTCCCAGCAGGAACTCTCCGCCCGGCGCGAAGCGGACAGCCGGTCCCTCCTTGCAGTGGCCCAGGCAGCAGATCCTTTCCACCACCAAGGCGATGCCCCGGGCCCGTAACCCTTCCTCGATGCGGTCGGCCAGATCCCGGCTCCCCCGCGCCGCGCAGGACGGCTTGTAGCCGGCCGGCCTCAGGTTCACACAAACGATCAGGGAAGTGATCTTGTTAATCACCGTCCGCCCCTTGCGCCGTTCCACCTACACTTCAGTTGGGAACTTGGGCCCTTGCGTTCAACATCTTGCCCCGATCATGGAAATCGGCGATTCTAATGCCTGTATGCCACGAAAGGCGAGGGGATGCCCATGACCGCCAACGACGACTACCGGAGTTTGATGGAGCAGCAGCATTTCCTGGACGAAATCGAGCAGGGAATCCGCTTTGCCAACCGCGAAATCATCCACAAGTACGTCCCGGAACTCAGCCGCGACAACATCCTGGCCCTGGCCGTAGCGGTGGGAAAGCTGCGGGCTCGCTACCTGGAGGCCGCCTTTCGCCTCGGCATGGACGGGCGCTCGCCCAAGCGGACTGTCATCAAGGAACTGGCTCAACTCCGCCTGATGTACGAGGAGGCGCGCAACGCCTTCGACGCCCTTCTGGATGCCATTCAGAAGGGCTACGTCAACGTCCAGGATTTTGCCGTCGAAAAGAAACTGCCCTGATCCCCATCAGTCGGGATCGACGGGAAAAACCGTGTCCAGCTTCGCCAGCTTGAGTACCCGAGCGACCACATTGGGGACCCGCGCCAGGGAGAACGATTTTCCCTTCTTGCGGGCCGTCTGGTAGGCCTCGATCAGTCCCGCCACCCCGGAACTGTCGATGACCGTCACTTGCGCCATGTCGACCCGCAGATGCCGGGCATGGGCCAGGTTTTCCAGCAACACCTGCCGCATTTCGCCCGAACTTTCCAAGTCCACATCGCCGGACAGGGCCACGATGGACGTGCCGTCGTCCTGACGCCGGATTTCGTATTTCATGCCATCCCCCGATGCTCTTCTTTCGGCGGCGGAACGGCTCCACCTGCCATCGCAGTTGATGGGTGCTTCCGGGTCACCGGGCCTTTTCCACCCGGGCACGGCCGCTGGGAGTCAGTTTGCAGACCAGCCAGTCGGGCTTGATGGGATTGGCGAACCAGGGCTCGGCCCAGCCCTTGTCCAGGCAAGCCCGGACGGTGCGCTCGCTGATTCTCTGGCCTTCGGAATCGAACAGGGGCAGCTTGCCGCCGGGCTGGCTCATGCCGCTGGCCAACCAGCGCAACTGGGAGGGCGTCGGCCGTTCGTCCGGCGCCGGCTCGGCCATCACGTTGGCTGCCCTGGATTTCTTGGCCCTGACGGTTCGTTGCACGGTCGCAACCATGGTATTCTTCCCTCCCCGGAGACTCCCCTTCAAGCCCATGGTACGGTAGTTTCGTTCCGCCGCCAATACGGGGATCGTCACGAAAGAGGAACGAGATGGCCGCCACCCTGGTCTACATCACCGCCCCCGGCCGCGACGAAGCCGCCCGCATCGGCCGGGCCGTCGTCGAGGCCCGGCTTGCCGCCTGTGCCAACGTGATCCCCGGCATGACCTCGTTCTACTGGTGGCAGGGCGCCCTGCAGGAAGACCAGGAAGCGGTGCTCATCCTCAAGACGCGCCCCGACCTGGTGGACGCCCTGACCGCCAAGGTCAAGGAGTTGCACGGCTATCAGGTGCCCTGTGTGGTCGCGCTTCCCATCGAGAAGGGCAACCCGGACTTTCTCGACTGGATAAATGAGGAAACTTGCGAAAGGCCCTGATTCTACTTCGTTGCCATGGCGATGCCGACCGGCTCCTTCGCTTCAAGCCTGGGAGCCCGGAATCTCCACGCTCGCCGCCGCCTGGGCGGCGATGCCCTCGCCGCGGCCGGTGAAGCCCAGTTCTTCCGTCGTCTTGCCCTTGACGTTCACCCGTGTCGGCTCGATCCCCAGGATGGCGGCGATGCGGGCTTCCATGGCGGCACGATGGGGACCGACCTTGGGGACCTCGCAGACGATCGTCAGATCGAGGTTGACGATGCGCCCGCCCCGTTCCGCCACCAGGTCGCCGGCCTTCTTCAGGAAGATGTCCGACGGCGCGCCCTTCCACCGGGGATCGGAAGGCGGGAAGTGGGTGCCGATGTCGCCGGCCCCGATGGCCCCCAGGATGGCGTCGGTCAGCGCGTGCAGGGCCACGTCGGCATCGGAATGGCCCTTGAGGCCGAAATCCGCCGGGATCTTCACCCCGCAAAGGAACACCCCGTCGGCCGGGCGGACGATCCGGTGGACGTCGAAGCCGGTGCCGGTGCGGACTTCCGGGCGGGCGGCGCGGTCCGCGCGCAGCAGGTCTTCCTGGGTGGTCACCTTCTGATTCTCCTCGCTTCCCTGGACCAGGGCCACGGTCAGCCCGGCCTGTTCGAACAGCGCCGCGTCGTCGGTCAGTTCCGCCCCTTGGAAGCGGCGGTGCAGGTCCATGATCTCGGCATAGCGGAAGCCCTGCGGCGTCTGGGCCCGCCAAAGTCCGGCCCGGTCCAGGGTGTCGGCGACCCGCCCGTCGGCGCCGCGCTTGAGGGTATCGGCGACGGGCAGGGCGGGGATGGCCCCCGGATGGACGGCCAGGGCGGCGATCACCCGGCCGATCAGTGCCTCGCCCGGATGGGGGCGTGCGGCATCGTGGATCAGAACCAGGGCGGGATCGCTCGCCGCCAGGGATTCCAGCCCCAGGCGTACCGATTCCTGGCGGGTGGCGCCGCCATGGACCGGGGGAGGGAGGTCAAGCCCGGCCGCCGCCTCGGCGAACAGGGTGGCATCGTCGGGATGGATGACGGCCTGGACCGCATCGACTTGCGGATGGGCGGCGAAGGCTTCCAGGGCATGGCGGATGACGGCCTTGCCGGCCAGAAGCCGATATTGCTTGGGCAGGTCCCCGCCGAACCGCGTCCCCCGTCCCCCCGCCACCACCAGAGCCACGCATCCGCCCATGCCCGCCGCTTCCTTTCGCCCGTGAACGGGCCCGACTATGCCCCTTCGGCATCGGGGAATTCAACCTCGCCCGTGCGGCGGCGTCCTGGAACCGGGAATTGTCGTGGCGGAAGACAGGCCTGAACGGCGCAATACGGACTATGATCGTTATGTTCCCTCAAATTAGCCCGCCAAGGTTGACATTCGTCGGGACGTGAAGGAATATAGACATATGATATTCATGAGTTCCTTCGAGTCTCGATCTGACCTGGCTCGTAATCCATAGCCAGCCCCGTCATTGGAAGGGGGCGCTCGGGAACGTTCATCAAACATCAGGCTGGAGACCATGTCATGTATCCCGAATATCCGAGAATCGACGAGAACGAAGATGCCGGCGGCCTGGGGGGCGGCTTGTACGCGGGCCTGGCGCCCCGCCGGGGCCCCTTCGACCTGGGCGACGACGAAGACGACGAAACGTTCTTCAAGAAGAACCGCGAGGACAGCTTCTTTTCCCTGGATGGCCCGGTGGGGCCGGGGCGGCGCAACGATCCGCGGGACGTCATCAAGGTGCAGTCCCTGCTGGGCAATGGGGACCTGGGGTCCTTCGGGCGCTATCAGGGACC
>JAMOBD010000056.1 GCA_039908345.1 Magnetospirillum sp. WYHS-4 | reverse complement strand
CCCGATCCGGCGCCCGCCGCGCCGCACCCCCGGCCCCAGACGGCCGAAACGCCCGCCCCGCCGGTCCCACGGCCGGCAACGCTTGACGATGCCCCACCCGTCGATACGATCCATTCCGTTCCCACGCAGAACGATCTTCTCTCCGCCCTGATGGGCAAGCGGTCCAAGCGAAAGTCGTGAGGGTCGCCACGCGGGTGGATGTCAGCCTTGGGCTGGCCTGCGGATCGTTATCAACGCGATCTCGGGCGGCGTGTCGAAACGCAGTGGGACCACGCTGGTGCCGAGCCCGGTGGTGACGAACATGGTTTTGCCCTGGCCCCGCACCCAGCCTCGCCCGTGGCCATCGAGAAGATGGGGAAGGGAGACAAGGTGCCGGACGCGGGAGAGATTCACCTGTCCGCCATGCGTATGGCCGGCAAGCGTCAGCACGGCCCGGGAAGGAACATCGGCGAAGGCCGCCGGATCATGGGCCAGGACGATGACAGGCTCGCCTTCCGGCACGCGCGAGACGGTTTCCTTGGCCTTCGGAATTCGTGTCGAACTGTCGGCAAGGCCCGCGATCCATAAGGGCGGGCCATCGCCCCCCACGGAAGCGACATCGTTTTCCAGGACTTGGATGCCGAACCGTTCCATCTCCCGCCGTATTCCGGGGCCGTCATGCCACCAGTCGTGGTTTCCCAGGACGGATACCACGCCCAAGCGCGCCTGGATTTGCCCAAGGCGTTCGGCGATGGGCCTGGGATGCACGAATCGTCCGAACAGAACGCCGTGAATGACGTAGTCGCCCAGCAGGGCGACGACATCCGCCTTCAGGCCGTTGACCGTCCGGACGACATGCTCCAGCTTGGCGAGGTTCATGTGCGGAGCTCCGACATGAAGGTCGGAGATCGCGGCGATCCGAAGCGGCGGCCGGTCGACCGGCCATTTCTCGGTATACAGGGTGGCGCGCCGCACCCGAAGGCGTCGGGGCTCGATGCCGAAGGCCCACACGCCCAGGCCCAATCCGAATGCCGCGGGCGATAATAAGGCACGCAACCAGATCATCGGTCTTTCGTCCGAAATGTTTCCACCATTTCCTCCCGCAGGCGAAGGCCGAATGGTAATTTACCGCCAGGCGTTAAGACCAGAGAATTTGACTGGACAGGAGCATCCGCGGATGTTCAGATGCCTTTTGTATTCGGAAAAGGGGAAGAAACATTCCCCGCCGACGCGGCTGGAAGATGTGTTCGAAGGGGAACGACAGGGATGTCGGTCATGGAATCGGTAACCACCGGCAAGGTCGCGGCTTTCCTGGCGAAAACCGTGGGAGTGGGATCGATCGGGAGCAGCATGGCGGTGCCGCTGTCCCTTGGAGTCGGCTTCATCGGCGCCATGATCGTGTTCAACAAGATTTCCGAAGCCGCCGCGAACCGGATACTGAGCATCAATCAGCCCCGCCCCGCGAAACGGCGGAGGTAGATTCCCCGCCCGCCATCGGCGAGCCTCTGGCCCGTCGGTCGCGACGGGCCGCTTTCGCCGAGGTTCGGCGCCGGCTTGGCGGCGATCTCTTCACCCCTGTGAGAATCTAGGGTAGGCTGCGGCCTGTCGCAATGCCGGGGAAGAGTCTGAAGAAGGTGGATGCATGGGAAGGCGCCTGGTTGATAAGTCCACCGCTTATCTCAACATGATGAAATACGGGCTGTTGTCTTGGTTGGCGGACCGGGGTTGGGTCGGCGCACAGATTCAGCTCGGGGTCATGAATTATGATGGTCAGGGCGTTTCCCAGGACCACTCCGAAGCGATGAAATGGTTCCGCAAGGCTGCCGAACAGGGCAGGTCCCTCGCGCAGTACTATCTCGGATTCATGTATGAACATGGGCAAGGCACGCACCAGGACCAGGCGGAGGCGGCCAAATGGTATCGCAAGGCCGCCGAGCAGAACGAGCCCACCGCCCGGCTGCGCCTCGGCGACATGTATCTCCGGGGCCAGGGAGTGCCTAGGGACTATGCGGCCGCGATGCAGCTGCTTCGCCCGCTGGCCGACCAGGGCATGACAAGGGCCATCGTCGATATCGCCGTCATCCACGAGGAAGGCCTGGGCGTCCCCCAGGACCACGAGGAGGCGGTCAGGTGGTACAGGAAGGCTGCCAGCCGGGGCGACGTCAATGCCCAGTACACGCTTGGGCTCGTCTACGGAAAGGGTCAAGGCGTGCCGCAGGACAACGCCGAATCGGTCAAATGGTATCGAAGGGCCGCCGGGCAGGGCGATGCCGCCGCCCAAACCAACTTGGGCATCATGTACGAGAGGGGACAGGGCGTTCCGCAGGACTATGTGGAAGCCCACAAGTGGCTCAATCTTGCGGCATCCCGCTATTCGTCATCGGATTCAAAGAAGCTTGATATCGCGGTCAAGTACCGTGACGGGCTCGCCGCCAAGATGACCGCCGAACAGATCGCCGAGGCGCAGAAGCTGGCCCGCGAATGGCAACCGGAGGCCGAATAAGCTTCACACCAACCGGCCAATGAATTGATCGGTTGGTATCTTTTCTTGGCCCTCGCCGGGCGCTCGCTTGGCCGCGGCCGCAATGGCCGCTCGATACCGGCCAACGAGTCGGTTCGAGTATTGGCCGGTATCACATCGTTTCCCCCCCAAGGCCCGCAACCCGCAGATCACAGGTTCCAGAGGAAGCCGCCCTTCTTCTGGTCCACCGGGACCTTGACCACGATGTCGTGGCACTTGATGCAGCGTCCCGCGGGCGGGTGAGGCTGATGGCTGGTGGGCCGCAAGGGCGGTCCCAACTTCCGCACTTGCGACAGGCGCTCGAGAATGGCCCCGACGGGCGTCTTGGGCTGGGTGCCGGGCCCCGGCCCCCCCAGATACAAATGGCAGTGGCTGCATTCTCCGACATAAGGATGCGGCATTCCCTGCCCCGCCTGGATACGCGGGATGTGCTTGACGGTCATCAGCTTGTAGCGTGGCTCTGACCGGAATATCCGATCCAGGGAACCGAACAGGGACGGTTCGGTCGGGGTCGGCAGCTTGCCGAAAAGGACCCCGTCGACGTAACGCATCGGCAAGCTGTCGGCGAATTCTTCCGCGCCGTCCCCAATGCCCGCCCATCCCAGGCCCAGGGCCAAGGCCACGACCAGGACGGCAATGCCGGCCCGGGTCCGCATGAACTCCCTAAGCGGCTTCAGAATGTTCACCCGGACCATCCCCGGCTACTACTGCAACCTGTTCGACCAAAGAGCGAAGCCTTCATCGTTCCTGAGCCGACATTTCTTCCCGTTGACGCTGATGGTCTTGGCATAGAGGGCGCTATTGGGCGTCTTGGCGTCGAAATTGAACGCGACACCCGCCACGTTGTCCCCAGCGGCGACCGGACACCCCTGAAAACCCAGGAACCAGTCCGGCGCCAGGGACACCCCTTGGCCGACCCCCGGACCGCCGCCCAGCCAGACATGTACCTGTCTCCAGTCGATGTCATTCCCAAGGGACACCATCTCCGTCACTTGGCCCGAGAACCGCACCGACGACGCCCGCGTGAAAGGGGTAAGTCCCGGCATGGCCGCGTTCCAGGCTCGCGGCGCCGTTCCCACGCCCGCGGCGCCCCCCAAGCCCGCCGCGCCATCTGGGCTCATGTGGGCCGGGTCCACCGCCCCGCTGCCCGTCCCGGCGACGTTGGTAACCGCGGCGCTCGCGTTCGAAACGTCGCGATCCCAGGCATCGTCGGGAACCATGGCGACTCCCGCCAAGCCGACGACGAAAACCATTCCGGCACCCAGAAGCAAGTGTTCAGGTCTCATGGCTCCGCCCGTTCCTTTCTTCCGAACCGCACACCCCGCGGCATCCGCCATTCGTTACGACGCGGACGCCATGGCCGCCTGAATGCCGTCCTTCCGAGCCGCCTTCTTCGCGACATGGGTGGGAAACACGGTCACTCGGACATCGCGGACATGCTCGATATTGGCAAAGATACGATTGCGCACGGCCTCGGCGATGATGTCGGCCTCGTAGATCTTCTTGTCATTGTCGACACAGATGCCGATGTCGAGGTGCATATCCTCGCCCACATTGCGCCCCCGCAGGTAGTGAACATCCCGAACCAGCGGCGTTCCGCTCGCGATATTGAACGTTTCGATCAGCACATCCATCTCGACCGACGAGTCCATAAGGCCGGACAAGGCCTCGATGTTGAGTTCGACGCCGATCTTGGCCACCAGGACACCCACCACGACGGCCGCCAGATTGTCCGCGACCGGAAATCCGGCGACGGCGGCCACGAGCCCGATCAGCACCCCGAGGGAAGAAAGGGCGTCGGACCGATTATCCCAGGCATTGGCGACGATGGCCGGGCTATTGTTTTCACGTCCGACGCAATACTGATAGCGGTACATGAGTTCATTGGTGGCGATGGAGACAAGCGCCCCCAGAATGGCGAAGGGACTTGGCGATGTCATGTTCCCCGCGACGATCTTCACCACCGACTCGTACATCAGGTAGACGGCGCCCATGATGAGGATGAGTCCGACGATGGACGACGAGATGAACTGCACGCTGCCGTAGCCGTAGGGGTGCTCGTCGTCGGGCGGCCGGCTGGACAGCTTGACGCTGACCATGGTCGTTATGCTGGCGACAACGTCGGCTCCCGAATGCATGGAATCGGCGATCAGGGCCGCGCTACCGCTCAATACGCCGAGCATCCCCTTGAAGGCCGTCTGGGCGATATTGACGACAATCGCCCACCAGATCACTTCGTCCCGACACTGTTTGCAATTCTCCGACTTCATTGGTTCAGGTAATCCAACAGGCTCTGGCCGGAAATCCGATAATTTCCGTCGACCATCTTGGCACGCAAGGTCCCATTCTTCACCAAGTCAAGTACGGCGCGGCGCGCCATGCCGAGAAACCGCGCCGCTTCCTTGGATGTGTAGATGCGATGGGGCTTGATCTCCCGCGTGTGGATATCGTAGAGCTGGAGCCCCGCGGCCACCACCGAGAGAACGGTTCCCACGCGCGCGACCGCCGCCCAAATCATGGCTTGTTCTCCTGATTTTTGTTGGTCTCTTGGGCACCCTTGACCGCCTTTTGCTCGGGCATGAGCTCCCGATAGACATCCGAAGATATTTCCGGAGCCACAGCCTTGGGATCTTTGCCGGACTGGAAGTATGTCATGGACGAAAACCCTGTCCACTCAGCCAAGAGATACCACGGGTATTTTGAAATAGACGTATTATAGTCACGAACGGCCATATGGTACTCGATACGCCGTTCGGCAATCAAGTTCTCCATTTCCACCAGCGATGTCATGGCCTGCTTATAGGTCTCCGCCGATTGAATGGTCGGATACTGTTCGACGACCGCCAGCAACCGCCCGAGCGCCCCGTCCAAGGCGCCACCGGCCGCCACGCCCTTGAGCATCTTCGACAAATCCAAGGGCGCCTCGCCAGCGCTCTCGCCGACGCCTTCGCCCCCGATCTCACCGCCGGCGGCGGCACCCTTGACCTGATTGATGAATTCAGACCGTACCCTCGCGGTATATCTGAAGACCTCATGTTCCAACGCCGCATGGCTCAAGGTAAGGCTCACCAAGTTGGAAAACAGGTTGGCGCGGCGCTGCAGGGCCCCCTCGAGGTTACCCGCCTTGGAGTAGGCCTCCTCGCGCAGCATGATGAAGGCATTGAACTTGTAGAATAGGGTCGCGGAAAACGCGATGACCGCAAGGATCGATCCGATCCAAAGCAGCTTCAGCCCCGGGACCGGCGGAACATGGAAAGTCGTGGCGACTTCGTTCTTGTAGAGATTGCTCAGCAGAACCTCGGAACGCTTGAGGCGTTCCGCTCTCGGGTTCTCCTCGGTCTCGACCCTGTCGAATATCCATGCCACGGCGCTACACATCCATCCCTGTTGTCACTCTGGCGCCCGAACCGCCAGAAGCCATCGGCCCCTAGTCGGCGGACAAGTCATCGGCCCGCTTGACGTGGGCCAAGGCTTCCCCTTGGTCGCCCTTTCGCTCGTAAGCCTGAGCGATCGCACGGTGGACCTTCGCCTCCTGCGGCCGAAGATCGATGGCCTTCTTAAAGACTTCGATGGCCCGATCGTACTTGCCAACCTCATGGCACGCCACACCCAGGCGGTAGAGGACGATGAAGTTTTCCGGCTTGTCGGCGGCGACCTTTTCGAGCAACGGAAGTGCCTTCCCGTACTCCTCGATCTGGCCGTAGGCAAACCCTAGGACCGTCGCCACCGTCGTGTCGCTCTTGTCCTCGGCATAGGCCTTCTCCAAAAGCTCGATACCCACCGTTTGCTCGCCAGTCTTGACGTACGAAAGCCCCAGATGAATGAGAATATCCCGATTTTCCGGGTCCGCCTCGTGGAGGGGCTGCAGCAGCGGAATCGCGCGCTCGTATCGGCCCGCCTTGGCGTGCTGAATCCCCTTCTGCCGGAAGTAATTCTCCCGATCCTTCTCGTCGATGGTCAGCAGGGATTGGAAACCGGCGATAGCGTTGTTCGCAAGCCGCTTGCCGATGGTCGCCGCATACTGAACATAGAGTCCGGCGATGTCGCCAAAGTTGGTAAGCTTGTCTTTCATTTTCTATCCATTCCCTAAGACTCTAACGAATGATATGGCACGCCTTACAGGGGCCATTGTCCTCGTGCGGGGGGACACCTTTGACCACGGCATCGCGGGAAATAGGCGGTGGCGGCAATGTTATCAGGTCGGGGTCCGGCGTCAACTCGAAACCCTTTCCGATGGCATGGCACTTCGTGCAGGCCCCGCGATAACCGTGCGGGCGCGGGTCGCCGGGCTTGATCTGCGGCGCCCCTTCCACCTGCGCCATGCCAAGATACGGATTGGCGCGCAACACCAGCGAGAGGCGCTGCATGGTGTAGAGCCCCCGCTCCTTTTCCGGCCCCTTGCGCAGGACCACCACCTTGGCCTGAGGCTGGTTCCGGACGCCCATGGACTGACGCTGAAGGTCCTCCAGCGTTTCCACCGGCATGTCCTCGATTTCGACGATGACATCCCCCGCAAACAGGCCGGCATCGACGGCGTTGAGGGTGACCTCGCCGATCAGCACTCCCTTCAGATCCATCGGAAACTTGAGTTTCTTTCGAAGCTCGGCGGTAAGAAGGCGACAGTCCATACCTTGCCAATGGGCCTCGAAAATCTCCACGTTCCTGGGGATGTAGTTGGGCACCGCCGGGTCCTCGGCGCCCCCCGCCGCCACGTTGCCCGCCGCTCCCATGTCCTGGGCCACTGCGGAAGCCACGTTCGGAGCAGCCGGAACGGCGACCGGAGCGGCCGCCTGCATCGCCCCCATCTCGGCGGGTGATTGCGGGGAACGCTGTCGCCACACGCCGTCCCCCAGAAAGGCGAAGGCGATCGCCCCGACGAGGAGGACCAGGACGGCCTTGGCGATCAAGGCATTCATCTTCATTCGCCGCTCCCGCCTACAGGCCCATGTACAACATCTTGAAGGCGACGATCGCCATGGTCGCCATGTAGAACCACTTGAGAAGGACGATCGGCAAGGTCCGCAGCAGATAGGTTCCGACGATCCCCCCCACGTAGGCGCCGGGCGCCATGATAACGGCCATGAGGACCGGGGACTGCCAATCGATCAGCCCGACGCTCAACCCATGGGCGAAGGCGACGGCGGCACCGGCCAACGAAGCCCAGAAGACGAGGATCGAGCTGTTGGCGATGGCGTTGCGCAACGACATGCCGGCCAGAAGACGCTGCACCGGAACGCTGATCACCCCCCCGCTGATGCCGGTAACGCCGCTGACGAAGCCGACCGGCAAGCCGATGGCGATCATCCAGCCCAGCCCATCCGGAACACCACGCCTCGCGCCCTTCTTCCTCGGAGGTTCGGCGGCGGCGAATTCCAGATCGTCGTCCCTGTCGGAACGGCGCGGGTTCTTTTTGTCGGCGTTCGTGTCCACTAGAAGGTCGTGGGAGTGATCCGACGTGACGATTTCATGCAGGCTCTTGACCGCAACGAGAAGCGCCAGCAGGCCGATCAGGATGGCCACCGCATCGTCGCCCACGACGTTGCCCGTGAAGTAGCCGGCCACCGCGCCGGCAACGGCCCAGGGAATGGCCGGCTTGATCTTGCTCCAGATGATGGTGTCCGTTTTCCCGTGGTGGAGCGAGGCCGCCCCGTAGACGAACAGGTTGGTGAGATAGACCACGGGCCGCACCAGGTAGATACCGTACCCGAAAAGCGTCATCATCCCAGCCACTTGGAGGATGCCCCCTCCCATCGTCATCATGCCGCCGACAATGCCGACGACCAGGGCGAGTAGGGCCAGTCCCAGTGTGGTGGGCAGAGTGAACCCGGCAATGCGGAAACTGGTGGAATGGTCGGCGTCGACCGGAGCGGCGGTTCCGGCACCGATCGCCGGTCCGGCAGGCATCGCGGGGCCCGCAATGTTCATTCCGAAAGCGCCGGCCCCCGCGTTGACTTGCGCCTTGGCCATGGACCACCACGATGACGAACCCAAGGGAGCCTCGGCCGGACTCTTGCCCGCCGCCGCGGAAGGGCTGGGCATGGCCGCGACCAGAGCTTGGCCGCCGGCCGGAAGCGGGGTGGTATTGGCGACGTTGGCTTGCCCTCCCGGCGCGCTAAAGCCCACCACATCCTGGAAATGGGCGTTGATGACGTGGGCGGGAACGGCGTATCCCAGGATGGTACCGCGCGCATCCTGGATGGCGAGGCCCATGCCGACCAGTTCGCCCGCCACATTCACCACCGGGCCGCCGCTCTGTTCCCAGGAATAGACGGCATCGGTCGCCAGCAGGGTCGTCAGGGTCATCCCCGCCACGGCTTCCCGCACGTTGGTCGTCGTCACCTCGCCGCTCTTGATGATGGGAACGCCATTCGCGTTCACGCCGAAGCCGAACACCGGAGCCCCCACCGCCAGGTTCTCGGTATTCGCCATCTTGAAGAACAGGAACCGATCCGTCGTCAGCATCTTGAGCATGACGAGATCGTGGCCGGGCTCGGACTTCACCACCTGGGCGTCGTAGAACCTGATCCCCTTGGCCGTCCGAACGGCGATCCGGATCTTGGCCTGATTGGCCACGGAATGAGCGGTCGTAACCACATAGCCACCGGCGCCGACAATGGCGCCCGCACCGACCATGGTGGCGTTGGCCCCCGAACCGACGATGCCGACCACGGCGGGGCTCGTCACTTCGTAGATACGCTGCATGTCCGGCTGCGCCACGTCCCGGAACAGGAATTCGCCGACCGAAAGACCGGAGGCCGACTCGAAGTAATCGTCCCGATCGTAGGTGTCGAGGATATAGAATCCCCAAATGATGGTCATCACCAGCAGGGCGGCCGCCCCAAACACGGGGAGCTTCCATGGCCTCTTGCAGAAAACGATCATGTTTTCCGCCAGCCGGACTGTGTTCGGGGCATTATTCCTCATGACGCTTCATCCTCTCGGCATCGACATGGAACTCTAGCCCGCCGACGCGATCACGTACAGCGTGGAAAGGGCTAGAAAGATGCCCATGATCGGCATTCCCCAACGCAGGTATCCCTTGAAGTCCAGTCCGTGGTTCGCTCCGCCCGTTACGGACGGATGCCGGACGAAAAAGCGTTCCAAGTGAGTCTCGACGAGCGAGCCGGCGGTGGCCCCGGTCAAGGTTCCGGACGACCCGGCCAAGACTCCCAGGGAGAGGGCCCACCAGACGGTAACGTCGGACACGTCCACGTACATCTGTTCCGCCAGGGGGATGAAGAAGGCGGTCGCCGGGCCAGCACTCAGAAACAAGGTCACACCCGCCGCCATCCACATCAGAACCACCATGCCGGCCAGGGCGTTGCCCCCGCCCGCCTGGGCGATCACCCACCCCAGCCCATCCAGGACGCCCGCGGCGGCCAGGCCGCCCACCATTACGAAGAGACCGGCGAAATAGAGGATGTCCTCGCCGCCGCAAGCCGCGAACCAGTCATCCGCTTCCTTGCCGCCGTGGCTGGCGACGACGGCCGCCACGCCCCCGACAATGGCGACCCACGCGGGCCGGACGCCGAGCAAGTCCGCCGACAGGAATCCGATCAACATCCCCACCATGATGGATAGGCCCAGACGGGTCCCGCGTTGGTCGCTGCGGGCCGGTACTCCGGCCTGGAACGATTCCTTCGCCTGCCCGACCGCAAGGCGCACCCCCTTCCGCTGCGTCCCGAAATACCACAACATGGCCGCCAGAAGCATCAGGCAGGGAACCATCATGCCACCGATGAAGTCCAGAAAGCTCAGCCGCGCGGCGGAAGCGATGATCATGTTGGGGAAATCGCCGACCATGGTCGATGCCCCTCCCAGGTTCGAGGCGACGATCTCGGCAGCAAGAACCGGTGCCGGGCGCAAACCCATGTCGCGGCACAAGGCGAGGGTCATCGGCAGCATGATCAGCATCGCCGACAAGTTGTTGGCGAACAGCGAAATGACGTAGGTCACCAGCGACAGCAGAACCAGGGCCAACCACCTGTTCCCGTCGGCGTGAGCCACGACCCGGCCCGCCACCCTGGCGAAGAAGCCGGATCGGGAAAGCAGATCGGTGGCAGCCGACATGCCGAAGATCAGCGCCAAGGTCTCGAAATAGATGGAACCGATGGCCTGCTCGACAGAATAGAAATTCCACGCGCCACCGACGACGACCATCGCCGCGGCCCCCGCCAGCATGGCCGCGCGGCGATCCACGGCCCCGCGGTAGAGCACCACGAAGACCGCCACGAAAATCAGAACGGCCAAGACCGCATCCAACGTCACGTTCCCTCGAGTTCAAGCGCGGGCTTGCCGGCCGTCGCGGGGCCATTCAGGCGCAGTGGCGGCGACACCGGCTCCTCGTCATGGCAGGAGGCACTGACATGCAATGCCCCGATGTGAGGGATGGAATGGAGAATGCGCTCCTTGACCCTTTCCGTGACATTGTAGGCCTCGGCGACCGTGGTCTCGGCGTCGATACCGATGGTGATTTCGGCGAAAACCTCCTGCCCGATCAAGCGGGTGCGCATGGTCTTGACCTCGCTCACGCCATCGGTCCCCTTGATGATCCGCGCCATCTTGTCGCGGACCTTCCTGTCGAGGCTGCGATCCAGCAGGCCGCGATAGGAATCGCGGAATACCTCCGAGGTCAGGAACATCAGGTGCACGGCCTCGATCACCGCCACGCAGGTATCCAGCCAGGGCATGCCCAAATAGTGCGATCCGATGATGCCCACGGCCACGGCGGCCGAGCCGGTGGCGTCGGAATGATGGTGCTTGGCCATGGTCCGCAGGATGGGGCTGTTGGTTTCGACCGCGACGCAGCGCGAGTAGAAATATAGCCCCAGATTGCAGGCGATCGACACGATCGCCGTCCACAGCGCGATCAGATGCGGCGCCCGATGGGAATCGGCGTTGAAAAGAAGCGTCACCGCATGAACCAGCAGGTACCCGGTCACCACCATGAAAATCGTGCTGACGAACAGCGACAGGACGAACTCGATCTTGCCGTGCCCGTAGGGGTGTTCCTGGTCGATCGGCTTTTCCGAAACCGTCATGCCGACGATGACCAGCAGCGATGTCACCACATCCTTGGCCGAATACATGGCGTCCGTGAGCATGGCCTGCGAGCCCGAAACCAGCCCGACGAACGCCTTCGTGACCAGAAGAAGGGTGCTGGTCACCAACCCCACCCAACCGATGCTCCGGGAACACCGTGCGCAGCCTGCGTATCTCATGGATTATTTCCGTGCTCTTGCTGTTGCTTCGGGGGGCGCGTCCCGGATCGTCTCACATGTCTCGCGGCGGCTGCCGCCGGCTGCCGAAAATCACGTCAAAAAGCCCGTACCCAATCCGGCGGCGGACTCGATAATCCTGATAAAGGCGATAAGCCCAGATCCCGCAGGCCGCACCCAATAGAAACTGGAACATTTCGCTTCACCACGCTCCATCCGACCTTAGGCCGCTCTCGGTGCTAAACACCCTGACGAGGTAGCGGCAGCTTGGTCTCCTGCCGCCGCCCACCGCGCTTCACCGCCTTCCGAACGACGGTAAGGACGGTCACGATGCACCCCGCCAGAAACGACAGGATCACCACCACCGCCAGCGGCACTTCCACTGGACGCCCGATCAGCAAGTACGCGGTCACCGGCTCCAGGTTCTGTACCGTCAGCAAGACGAACAGAACCGCGAAGACGAAATAGGAAATCAACCTCAGCATGGCAATCCTTCGTGACCCACCTCGTGCCTCATGGACCGAACGTCTCTTCCGTCCTCAAGCTCACCCGAGACTGCTTTCCAGTAGTTGCCGGATGTGGCGCTCCGCCACCTTCCGGAACGGACTCGCGGCCCAGGGAAGGCGGACGGACACCGTTACCTTATCGTCCTTTACCCGCATCTCCCCCACGACGTCGAAGCCCTTGACCTTGGCGCGAAGATCGAAGCGCCCGGCCCGCCGGACGAACGCCGCGTCCTCGATCAGGTCATTGCCGCCGTGCTCCGCCGCCAACAGGCGCTCCAGCCTCTCGATGGCCCGATCGCACCCCAGATTGTGCCCGACATCCAGCGTCACTTGCGCCACGAAATCTCCTTCCGGTCAAGGACCCCTTATCGGCCCCTTCCGCCATCCTAGCCCACCATGTCTCCCAGTTGGCCCCAATAATTGATCGGCAGTTCCTGGGCCAATTTCAGGGCGCCAGCGCAACCGGAATGGACGGGATCGGAGACTCGGGTCACCTTGGCGTCGCCGTACCCGACGAGCGACTTGACGATATAGGCATCCAGCCCGCTGATCTGGGAACCGCCGCCCGCCAGAAGGATGTTGCGCAACGCATCGGCTTGGTCCTCGGGCGGAAAGCCCTGGATCAGCAACTCGATATTCTCGATGATTTCCGGCACCAGGGACTCGCAGGCCTTCCTGACTTCGTCGGTGACATCGACGGAAATCGGCTTGCCGCCGGCCCGCAATTCCACCTCGACCCGCTTGGCGGACTCGCCGACGAAGGCGTGGCGTTCCTTGATCGCGCAGGCGACGGCCGCGTTCATCTGGACTTCCGGATGCTTCTCGACGATCAGGGCCTGCAGCTTCTCGTCCACGTAGTTGCCGGCCTTGACCAGGGTCGCCTGATCCTCCCGGCCGGGCATGGCCCCCTTCAAGGCGCAGAAGTCCGTGGTCCCGGCCCCGATGTCGACGACGATCGACTTGAGCAGCCGGTTTTCGCCATAGGCCACCATAAAGGGCTCGGACACCACCAGAACCTTGTCGAACACTTCCTGGGCGACGGCCAGCAACGAGTCCTTGTTCGCCATGGATGCGCGAGCCGGAACGCCGATGATCGCACAGATATTGTCATTCTCGCCGGCGTCCAACTGCTTGAGGACGTATCCGAGGAGATGGCGCGCGACCTCGCGGTCGCGCTCGGTGAACTCCCTGAGGACGCCGTCCTCGAGAGGATAGTGGAGGTCGAGATAGGAACGCATCTCGAAGGCCTGCTCGCCGACCACGTAGGGGGCATTGAGCAGCTTGATCCCGATCAGGTCGCGAGGATAGCCGACGACCGACCGGACGACGAACTTATGGCCGCGATCCGACATCACGACTGTCCGCGAAGTCCCCAGATCGACCCCTACGTACAGCGTCTTGCCGACGGAAGACGGCTTCCTCTCCGTCGCATGCCCTGCATCCACCATTTCGCGCGCCCTCCTTGAAAATCGCCAATGATCTTTCTGGTCTCGCGGAAGCGGCTAGGCCGCTCCCCTGCCGGAATCTCCAGTCGCCTCGCCCTTATCCGCCGGCATATCCCGGCGGGCGGTCTTGGAGCCGCCGATGAATCCGCCGACCAGGCCTTCCACCTTGCCAAAGCCCGCCTTCGCGGCCGAGGTCACGGCGCCGATGCCCGTCATGGCCGTCGCGGCCACGGCACCGACGCCCGTCATCGCCGTCGTGGCCACGGTGCCGATACCCGCCTTGGCCGTCGACGTCACGGTGCCCACGCCCGCCTTGATCTTCTCGGGATTCGCCACCGCGACGACCCCGGTAGCAAGGGAGGCGCCGCCATCGATGATGTGCCCCAGGCCGTTGCCGAGCGCGTTGACCACGCCGTTGAAGATATCCTCGACGGGGATTTCCTCTCCCTCCCCGGTACTTGCCCGCTTGGCCGGCTTGGCCTTTGCCCTTCGCGGAGATGTCTTTTCCTCGACGGCCGGAGCGCGGGGTTCGGCCACCACCTCCTCGACGGCCGGAGCGGCGGGTTCGGCCACCATTTCCTCGACGGGCGGAGCGGCGGGTTCGGCCACCATCTCCTCGACGGGCGGAGCGGCGGGTTCGGCCACCATCTCCTCGACGGCCGGAGCGGCGGGTTCGGCCACCATCTCTTCGACCGGTTCCGGGGCCACCGACGCTTCCTCCACGGAATTATCGCTCACCGGCTCCGGCTTCGCCATTTTCGAAGGTGGCGTCCAATTGGATTTGCCCATTCGCTTCTCTTCGATCATCTCGCCCGCTCCAATTTCCATACCATTCATGGATTCAGTCGACATCTCGATGCCTTCCTGGCCGAACTCGTCGGCCGACATGGCCCCGGCCTCCTCGGTTCGATCATCCTGAACTTGGGCATCGGCCTCGACAACCTGGGATGCAACGCTTTCCGCCACGACGGCCGACATCCCCTCGACGACATCGGGAGCCGGGACAACCGGAAGCTCTCCCGAAAGGACCACCGCTTCCAACCGACTGTCCGATGTCTCCCGCCAGGGATTTTCCGGTAAGTCCTTCTTTTCGTGGGTGGCGTCGCCAAGCCGCCTCGGACGCGGCAGGGCCGGAGCATGAATGACCGCCTTGGCGTCCCGCTTGGCCCAGGGCGATACGTCGAACAAATCCACCCAATCCTTGGTCCCGCCTTCCTTTTTCGCCGGCTCGTCCGGGGTTGGAGCCGGGATGGGAGCGGGCGCGGCCTCGACCACGGGAGCCGCCGCTTCGACCGGGGGCTTGTCGGCGACGCGCTTGACATCCGCCTTGTCGGCGACGCGCTTGACATCCGCCTTGTCGGCGGGAGGGGAGTTGCCCTTCAATCCCCGAACCTTCTGGCGCGATGGCTGACCATTCCGTCCACGCGCCTTCTTGTCCTTTTTCATCTTCGTCATGCGCTTCACCCCCGACGCGGCCAGTCCGGCCCCTATTCCACGATCACGTAAAAATCGCGGTCATTCCGCGCCACCCGAAACACCTTGGCGCCTTTCTTGGATGCAGTCCGTACCACCAAGTCCATCTGCGCCGCCGTCGCGACGGGCTGGCGATCGATTTCCAGGATCACGTCATTCGCCGCAAGGCCCGCGCGGTCCGCCTCGGACCCGGGAATCACCTCGGCGATCTGGGCGCCCTTCAAGCCCTGCATGGGCGAACCGGGTTGAGTCGTGGCGGGAACGAAGGACTCGATTTCCATTCCCAGCCAATTGAACTCCGTCGGCACCGCCGGCGTCCGGCCGGCGGCCCCGGCTCCCATGCCCGGGGTCGCCCCAGGCGTGGCGGCGCCCGGCGGCGCGAAGACCGCGACGCCGAGATCGAGCCGAAGGCGTCTTCCATCCCGCTCCACCGCCAGACGCGCGGTATTGCCATTGCCGGCCGCGGCGACGCTGGCGGCGGCCTCGCGCGCGGTCTGGACGCGCCGTCCATCGATCTTGAGAATGATGTCGCCGGGTCGCACGCCCGCCTTGGCAGCCGGCGACTCCGGCACTACGGAGGCCACGAAAACGCCGTGGCCGGCCTGATGCTTCAACGTCGTCGCAAGCGCCGGGTCGATGGCCCGCACCTCGGCGCCCAGGATGGCGAAGCCCGGCTCCTGTCCTCCCGCCGTCGGCGCGGCCACGTTCCTGGCCAGAGTCCCCGGCGGGCCGGCGAACTGGTTCTGCATGGCGACCGGGGTCGCGGCCGCCGCGGCCCCGCCCTTCGTCAGGATCGTGTGGCAGGTCACGCAAGCCATCTTTTCGCGACCATCCTTGTGGGGGGACCGAGCCCCCGCGAGGATCGCCGGACCGGCCTGGGCGGCCGCGGACGGCTGCAGGGCGACCGGAGACGCGCTGGCCCCCACGCCCTTGGTCAGGATCGTATGGCAGGTCACGCAGGCGATTTTTTCCCGGCCGTCCGTATGCGGCGTCTTCGCGCCTGCGAGGATCGGCGGCCCGGCCGTGCCGACCGCGCCTCCGGCGGGAGAGGCCGGCGCCGGCTGCCCGAAGGCCGCCGCGCGCGCCTTGGGAAGGCGGTTGATTTCCTCGAGGATGAACATCCGCGCCTGATTGCTGGGAACCGCGAAGCCGACTCCGGAAAAGGCGCCGGTCGGCGTATAGATCGCGGTATTGATCCCGATCACGGTGCCGTTCCTGTGGATTAGCGGCCCCCCCGAATTGCCCTGGTTGATGGCAGCGTCGGTCTGGATGAGGTCGCGGTGATTCACGCCCTCGATGACCAGGGACTTGCCGATGCTCGACACGATCCCACGGCTCACCGTATGGTCCAGGCCGAACGGGCTGCCGATGGCGATCACATCGTCGGCCACGTTGATCCGCCCGCTGTCGCCGAGAACGGCCACGGCAAGCGGAGCCTTGGGCTTGATCTTCAAGAGAGCCAGATCGATGGCCTCGTCCATCTTCACGACCTCGGCGGCATAGCGTTCCGACCCGAACTCGTTGAAGACGGTCACCAGGACGTTGTTGGCGCCCCGAACGACGTGGTAGTTGGTGAGAATGTACCCGTCGTTGCGAACGATCACTCCGGACCCCACGCTTTCCAGAGCCCTGGCGGCGAGCGGGTCGGCGAAACGGACGACTCCGTCGGCCGGCGCGGGGTCTTGTGGCGTCAAGGCCGCCCCCGTGGCGCCTTTGACGGTGCCCGTGTTCTTCGCCACGGTCACGTTGACCACGGCATAACGGACGGAATTGACGATCTTCGCGAAATCTCCACGGGCCTTGGGCCCGCCGGCGGGAAGCCCCATGCCGTCGAACGGCTGTAGCCAATTCACCGCCTGCGCGGCGGCCGCCGGAGCTTCCAGCTCGGCGCCGGGAACTCCCATCGCCATCGCGGGAATATTCACGACCGGGCTACCCTGAACCATCGGAAGGCCCGCGGCCCCAACGGACGGCTGAGTCGCCGCCCCACGGGACTGACCTGCCACCCCGCCATCGGAGTAGTAGTTCTGATACCAGTAGGTCCCGGAGAGGATCATGACGCCGGCGGCGGCGATCACATAGAAATACTTACGCAGATCCTTGGCACAGACCTCCGGCTTGGCCGCCGTGCTTCCACCCGCATCTTCCCAGTCCGTCACGTCCATCGGAAACCGTTCCTACTCGCCGAGAAGTTCTTCATCGGTGGCGTCTTCGTCCTTGTTGGCGCGGACCTTGGTCAGGCCGGCCGCAAGGGTCAGGAGCCCCACGACGATGAGCACGATGGGAACGACCCCGCGCAGCAGCTCCATGACGGACCACCACCATACGGTCAACCCCCACAAACCAAACGCCACGGCAAGGAGTCCCGCGATTATTGTCGGCATCAGGTGTTCTCCATGTCATTGGGGGCCAATCCCCCCCGAAACAAAATTCTCGTAGCGGGTCCCAATCCAACCGCCACCCCGCCTCTCATACGAGACCCGGCCCGTCGAAAGCCTTGCTTCCGACCACCGCCTCAAGATCATCCCCGTCATGCTCGCGCCGCGCTTCCCTTGGGTTGGTGGAAGCTCGGTAAACCAACAGACCGTATACCATAATCGCCAGATTTCCAATGCCGTTCAGGATGAACGGGGCATGGGGCCCGATCCTGTCGAAAAGGAACCCACCGACTTGAACGAAAACGATAATCCCGATCCCGCCGATCACATTGAACGCCCCCAGGACGGAGCCCCTTATTTCCTTGGGACTCAGATCGATGGCAAGGACCTGAGGCGCTACCAGACACCCCGCCTGGCCGACGGCGACGAGTGCGACCGGAACCAGGGCTTGCCATTCGAAGGGGTTGACCACCAGCCCCAGAATGCATAGGCCGGCTCCGGAGAGGGCCATGCCGAGACTGATCGCCAAGACCCTTCCGAACCGCTCGATTATCAAGCCCCAGAACGGAATCGACGCCAGAACGACGAACGCCGCCAAGCCGATCACCCCGCCGGCATGGGCGGCGGCGGCCTCCTGGTCCATGCCGACCAGGTCGGCGAAATAGATGAACCACATCATCAGGAAGAGGCCGATGAAGACCATGTCGCTCCGCGCGAAGAACGCGGACGCGAATGCCAGGCGCATCTCGCGCCGCTTGCGCAGGGTCCGGCCGATGCGCTTCCACGGAATGCCGGCCTCGGCTTGACGGGGTGCGATATCGATCAGGTAACGCTTTCCCAGCCAAGCCCCGATAAGGGCGACGACCCCGGTGAGAAGCATCACCGCGATCACCCCCGCATGCTGGGGAATCTGCATCAGGATGGCGTAGACCAGGGTGGCGCCGAAGGCCATCATGAAGGCCATGTTCGCCATGTGCCGGGCACGATTGTCGTAATCGGTGAAATCCCCCGCCAGCATCGATAGCTGCGGCCAGATCGCGCAGTTGCCCAGGGACATGATGATCCGCGCCAGATAATAGATGGCGATTCCGCCGACGCCGAGAAGCACCCCGATGGCCGCGCTGAAGGGGGCAAGGAAAGCGCCGATGGCCGACACCAGGAAACCCGCGACCAGAAACGGGACCCGGCCGAACCGGTCCGAGAGAACCCCGAGATAGCCGACCAGCACCAGATCCAGAAGCTCGGTCACCACCAACACGGTGGCGTTGCTGGTTCCGGCGCTTTCGAACGAAACCCCGAGGACGTTCCGAAGGAAAAGCGGCTGCACGGCCACGGCCAGGGTCATGAAAATCATGACGACCGCCGACAGAAGGTAAAGCGCGTTCCAGCGGCTTCCGGAGATTGGTCGCGTGACGGTCACTGCAGCCCCTCAGCGTTGAACCCCTCTACCGCTTTCCACGAAGGAAAGCCCGCCCCCGCGAACCGGAGGCCGCGGCAGGGTACGATATCCAGGTTCCTCTCGTCCACCGATATCCCACCCCCCACCCCGCCGACGATGTCTTGCAACGTCGGGAAACCGTCGGCGGAAAAGCGGGCGATCTAGATGGCCGCGGCCACGCTGCTGACCAAGGGCAGCTTCCAGGCCTTCCTCAACAGCACCGACACCAGGCCCAGGACCGACAAGGCCAGAACCGCCATGGCGGACATGCTGAAGAACCACTTGCCGAGACCGGGAACATGAAGGGCGAACATCGCCAACACGCTCCAAATCCAGATCACCAATCCCTGCTTGGCATGGAAGTAAACGTACTCATCGGTCTTGTTCATGAGCAGCGGAACGAAGCAGAGAACGCCCAGATAGCTCATGCCCGCCATGACGCGGGACTGAGCCGTCATATCGCTGCGGAGCGCCTTGACAGTCATTTCGGATACCTTCCCCATGCAACAAAGGTCAAGTCAACGCCTCGTGCAACTCGAGCTCGGCGTCCGACTGGGCGCCCTCGACCTTGCGGCTCCGCATGTAGCCGTAGACCGCAGCCGCACCGACCGCGCCGAGAATGACCGGTCCCCAAACGCCAAGGCCGAGACCAAGCCCCAGGCTCAGCCCCTTGCCCGTCCAGATGGTACCCCCGGCGGCAACCCCGCTCTTGGTCAGAACGCCGGCACCGGCGGCGCCACCCGTGGCGCCCTTGCCGGCGATCGCCGTAGCGGCCTTGCCGGCCGTGCCGGTGGTAGCGGCCTTGCCGGCCGTGGCGGCCTTGGCGCCAGCGACCTTGGCTCCGCCGGCCTTGGCGCCGGCCATTTTCGCCCCGGCGACCTCGCGCTCGACCTCGCCCATCCCGGCCTTGCCGGCAACGGCGGCAGTTTTCGCGGTTCCGGTTCCGGCGCCAGCGCCAACTCCAGCACTCGACCCAGATGAAATTCGCTCCGACCTTGATCCAGCCGAAACGCGCTCAGTCCTCGACCCCGCCGAGCCTCGCTCAGGCCTCGATCCTGCCGAGACACGCTCAGGCCTCGATCCAGA
>JAMOBD010000055.1 GCA_039908345.1 Magnetospirillum sp. WYHS-4 | reverse complement strand
GACGGCGGGGCGGAGGCCCGGGAATTCCTGAGCCGCTTCGAAGGCGCGCCGGCCTTCGCCCGCATCCTGCGGGTCGGCAGCGAAGGCGAACTGCGCCACTTGGTCGATACCCGCGAGGCAGTTGTGGCTTTGCGCCTGGCCCAGGATTTCGGACGGCGGATGGAAGCCCGCCCGCCAGCCGCCGTCCAGGTGATCCTGGACGGCCGCATGTCGAATACCGCGCAGATCGTCATGGGCTATATCAACGGCATCGTGGCGTCCTACAACCGGGACGCGGCCGCCGCCAAGGGCTGGGCCGATCCGCCTTCGGCCATGATGGTCCGGGCCTGGTACAATCCCAACCTCATCAGCCAATGGGTGGTGGTGCCGGGACTGGTGGCCATCCTGACCCAGGTGGTGGGGCTGGTCGTCACCGCCCTGTCGGTGGCCCGCGAGCGCGAACTGGGGACCTTCGAGCAACTGCTGGTCACGCCGCTGCACCCCTGGGAGATCCTGATCGGCAAGACGGCCCCGGCCTTGCTGATCGGGCTGATCGAGGGCTCGATCATCGTCGCCATGGCGCAACTCTGGTTCGGTCTGCCGCTGACCGGATCGGTGGTTCTGCTGTACCTGAGCCTGGGGGTGTTCATGCTGGCGGTGATCGGGGTGGGGCTGTTCGTTTCCGCCCTGGCCGCGACCCAGCAGCAGGCGATCCTGGGTGCCTTCCTGTTCATGGTTCCCAGCGTCATCCTGTCCGGCTTCGCTACTCCCATCGAGAACATGCCGGACTGGGTGCAGGCCATCACCCTGGTCAATCCCATCCGCTACTTCCTGGTCATCCTCCACGGCATATTCTTGAAGGACATGTCGGGCGTCCTCGTTTTCGAACAACTCTGGCCGATGGCGCTCATCGGCGCCTTCACTCTTGCCGGTTCCACGTGGCTGTTCCGACGGCGTCTGGGCTGACGGAAATTACGCCAATTGCCTGCGAGCCTCGGGCAGCATTTCGTCCAGCTTGGCGCGCAGGCGGCTTTCGTCCATGGCCAACCCCTTGGCCTTGAAGTCGTCCAGCAGCTTGCGGATCACGTCGGCGTCGCCCGGTTCGTCAAGGTCGGCGGCCACGACGTCCTTGGCGTAGGCTTCCGCGTCGGCGCCGCCGAGGCCCATCTCCCCGGCCGCCCACAGGCCCACCAGCTTGTTGCGCCGCGCCAGCACCTTGAATTCGACTTCGTGCCTGAGCGCGTGATCGTGTTCGTGACCACGGGATTTGGTGTCGCTGACCATGGGTTTCTCCCTTCTGTGCGAGTCGCTTCTTACTTAGCCGTTCCAGCCGGCTTGGCAAGGGGCCTATTCCCAGGTCACCGAGAATAGGAGCACCTCGCCATCGATTCCCTTCATGGCGAAGCGGCCGGCTTCCGCGTAGGCGATATCATGGCCCCGTGTCAGATCCTTGACCGCTTCGGTGACGAAGACCTGTCCTGCGCCCGCCTTATCGCAGGTGCGGGCCGAAAGCTGCACTGCGGCGCCGTAGATATCGTTTTCTTCACGTACCACGTCGCCGGCGTTGAGCCCGATGCGCACCGCGACCGGCGCCTGGCCGGGCGTGGCGTTGCGCCGCGCCAGGTCGCGCTGGATCATGCCGGCCGCCTGAACGGCGGCGGCTGGGTTGGAAAAGGTCGCCATGATGCCGTCGCCGGTATGCTTGACTTCGCGCCCGCCGTGATAGGCCAAGGCGTTGCGGACGACGGCGTTGTGGGCCCGTACCGCCTCCTGGGCGCCGAAGTCGCCGCGTTCGCGGGTCATCTTGGTGGAGCCCACGATATCCGTGAACATGATGGTCAGCACGCCTTGGGCAGCCGCCTCGCCCGCTTGGGAACCGGACCAAGCCTCGAGCGCGATCGCCAGTTCTTGGAATGGCTCGACCTCACCAGCCAATTTCCGCGCCATGACCGAGCGACCGCACTTGATCATGGTCCTGTACTTGCTGTCGTTGCCGTAGTCCCCGAAGTTGGCGAGGAAGGCTTGGGCTCGTTCCGGCTTGGCGCCCAGGGCCGCCACCGCCAGCAGGGTCAGTTCCAGCCGTTGCTTGTCCGGCAAGGATTTGGCCTGGACGTAGTGGTCGCATGCCCCACCCAGAAAGAGATGCAGGCCGAAAGCGGTGTGGGCGTCCAGCTTCCGGATGCGGTCCTTGACGGCGATGATCGTGTCTTGCAGGAAAGACACCAGCATCAACTTGTGCTCGCGGCCGGACTTCTTGGGCTTGGGGGCAGCGGGGGACGCCTCGGCCTCGGGAATTTCCAGAGTCTGGAAGGCAGGGTCGAGAATCGGAATCGGGGCCGGGGCCAACGGGGGTGGCAAGACGGACTCCGGGGGCGGCGGCGGTGGATCGGCGACGAGAGGAGGGGACCCCACGTCCTGGATGAGCACCGAAGGTTCGGGGGGCGGCGCGGCCAAAGCCCCTTCCTGGCGGGCCTCCTCCAAAAAATCGTGAATGGTGGGAGCGACGTCCGGAACGATCCCGGAAGCCGACGTCTGGGGGGGCGATTCGGAGGGAGGGGAAGCCGCAGGATTCCGCTGCTTCGAATCGCGGCTCCGGAAGGCCGGGAGCCCGATTTCCTCGGGCCGGATGTACCGCGGCCCGAGAATCGCCATCGTCACCAGCAGGCTGACGATGAAGCCGCCGTTCAGCAGATTGCCGCGGGCGGTGGCGGTCAGGACGAGACCGACACTTCCCAGATGGGGCATGGCCGCCGTGGCCGCCAGGGTGAACAGCAGGGCGATGGCCACCGAGGCCCCGGCTACACCGACCAGTTTCAGGAACACCTTGAACGGGCGAGGGGCGGCGGGCGATTGGGCGGCGGGCGTTTCCTCAGCTAGGGGAGGAGGCGGCGCGACCATGGAATCGCTGAGCGACCCCGTGGGCGCTTCCGGTTCCGGCTCGGACGCAGCCCCATGGCGCTTCAGCTTCACTCCCGACTTGAACAGATCGTCTTCCAGCCGCGGGCTGACCCAGACCATCAGTTCGATGGGCTTGCGGGTCGATGTCCCCAGTGTGGGCATCATGATGCGCACGCCCTCGACACCCGGCTGGCGATCGAGGCGCTGGGCCTCGGCTACGGCGGCGTCCATCCTGTCGGGGGGGAACTGGCATTCCATGCGCCAGCGGCGCTGGCGTCGGCAATAGATATCCAGGCTTTGCGGCTTGCCCGCAACGCCGCCGGCCGTGGTTTTTCCTGCCTTGGATAAGGAAACGGACCCCATGTCTTTTCCGAAGCACGTCCGTCTTGGGCGATCAAGCGCAAATTGTGCGACTCCCCCAATTGAAAGGGGCGTGGCGGGAGCGTATCATCCGGGCAGGCCCTTGCGCCATCGCCGGACGATCTGGTCGTGGCCATCCTGGGGGGGACGTCAAATGGCATCGGGAGGATCGCAGATGACCGCCAATACCAAAGAACTGGATACCCATGAGGAAGCCGCCTTCGCCCTTTCCCAGGCGGCGGTGATGCTGGACCTGGGGCGCGGCAAGGACGGGGAACTGGCGACGGCGCTCGACAACAACCTCGAGGTCTGGGTCAAGATCCGTACCCTGGTTTCCCGCAAGGAAAGCAACATTCCGGGCGAGACCAAGACCAATCTGATGAAGCTCAGCGACTTCGTGGCAGACACCACGATGCGCCAGGGCGTCGGCATGCCGGTCGAAGTCTTGGATACCCTGGTCAACATCAACCTGCAGATTTCGGAAGGTCTGCTCGAAGGACGCACCAAGGCAGCGAGGGGCTGAAGGCCCATGAATGTGGCCGTTGCCTGCCGACTGAGCTGCCTGATCGTCGGGGGCGGCGGCCATGCCAAGGTTGTCATCGACGCTCTGCGGGCGGCCGGGGCGGCCGAACGTTTGGGCGTCATCGATGAAGATCGGGCCTTGGCCGGCGGTTCGGTCCTCGGGGTGCCGGTGTTGGGCGGGGATGCGGAAGGTCCCGCGGCCCGCGCTGCCGGGTTCGGCTTTTTTGTGATCGGGGTAGGGGCCAACAACGACCTTCGACGCCGGTTGTTCGAAAGGGCCTTGTCCTGGGGAATCGAGCCGTTGTCCGTTATCCATCCGGCGGCCGTCGTGGCTCCTTCGGCGACCTTGGGGCCGGGAACCGTGGCCTTCGCCGGGGTGGTCGTCAACGCCGAGGCCCGGGTCGGCAGCAACGCCATCGTCAATACAGGGGCGATCGTCGAACATGACTGCCGTGTCGGCGACCATGTCCACGTTGCCCCCGGAGCCCGGTTGCTGGGCGGCGTTTCGGTTGGCGATCTGGCCAGCATCGGGGCTGGCGCCGTAATCAAGCATGGTGTTGCGATCGGGGCCGGGGCCATCGTTGGAGCCGGGGCCGTGGTTCTTGAGGACGTGATGTCGGGCATCCGGGTGGCCGGAGTCCCGGCGCAGAGGCTGCGATGACCGATAGTCCGCGGATCGCTGAGGTCGTGGCCCGATTCGCCGTGCCCCCCGAGGCGACCATGCAGCAATTGCTGGAGGTTCTCGACCGTAACGGCGAAGGCGTCGTGATGGTCCTGGATGAGGAGCGCCGCCTCCTTGGACTGGTCACCGACGGCGATATCCGGCGAGCCCTGCTGGCCCGGATGGATTTCGGTGTGACCGCGGCGGCGTTCCTCGCGTCCAAGAAGGCCGGAGGTTACGAACGGCCGCTTGCCATGCCGGCCGATACCGCTCCGGACGAGATCGAGCGGTTGATGCGGGTCCGCCTGGTCCGCCACATGCCCTTGGTGGACGGCGAGAATCGGGTCGTGGATTTGGCCCTGCAACGCTATCTGAGCGAGGGAGACAACTTGGCGGTTCAAGCCGTGGTGATGGCCGGTGGCTTCGGTACTCGCCTCCGCCCCTTCACGGAGGCGACTCCGAAGCCTTTGCTCAAGCTGGGGGATAGGCCGGTCATCGAACATATCGTCGGCCAGTTGAAAGCGGCCGGCATTCGCCGGGTCAACATCACCACCCACTACCACGCCGACAAGATCCGTGCCCATTTCGGCGACGGTTGCGCCTTCGGGATCGACGTCCGCTATACCCACGAGGAGACCCCCCTTGGAACTGCGGGGGCCCTATCGATGTTGGACGGCGCCGACGAACCGTTGCTGGTGGTGAACGGCGACGTGGTTACGGCGGTCGATTTCCGGGCCCTGGTGGAGTTTCACCGGGAACAGAAGGCCGATCTGACCATGGCGGTTCGCAAATACGAGGTCTCGGTTCCCTTCGGGGTGGTGGAGGCGGAGGGGGCCCGCGTGATCCGCCTTACCGAGAAGCCCTCCCTGGCCTTCTTCATCAATGCCGGCATCTACCTTCTGGAACCCAAGGTGTTGCGGCATTTGGAAGCCGGCCGGCGCCTGGACATGACGGACCTTATCCAACGCCTGCTAGACGATGGCACTATGGTGGCGAGTTTCCCCATTCACGAATATTGGATGGATATCGGCCAAGTGGACGATTACCTGAAGGCCTCGATGGCCCCGGAACTTCGGAGGCAGGGAAAGTGACGCGGATTCCGCTTTGCGTGCCTCACCTTGCGGGAAACGAGGCGGCCTACCTGAAGGAATGCGTGGACACCAACTGGGTGTCCTCGGCTGGACCGTTCGTCGACCGATTCGAACGCGACATGGCGGCCCGACTCGGGCTTTCCCACGCCGTCGCGACCGTGAACGGGACAGCCGCCTTGCATTTGGCGCTGCTGGTCGCGGGGGTTCGGCCCGGCGACATCGTGCCGATGTCGAACCTGACCTTCATCGCACCGGCCAACGCCGTGCGTTACCTGGGGGCTTCGCCGCTGTTCGTCGACGCCGATCCCGCAACCTGGCAGATGGATGCCGGCCTGCTGGTCCGCTACCTGGAGGACGATTGCGAGCCCTGCTCCCATGGCCTTCGCGAGCGGGCCACCGGTCAACGGATCGGGGCCCTTCTGCCGGTCCACATCCTGGGGCATCCGGTCGACATGGACCCCATTCTGGATGTCGCCCGCCGATTCGCCATTCCGGTGATCGAGGACGCCACCGAAAGCCTGGGGGCGGCCTACAAGAAGCGGCCCGTGGGGACCTTGGCCGACGCCGCCTGCCTCAGTTTCAATGGCAACAAGCTGATGACCTCCGGAGGCGGGGGAATGGTGGTGACGGGACGGGCGGACTGGGCCGAACGGATTCGGCACTTGGCCACCCAGGCCAAGAGCGATGCGCTGGAGTTCGTGCACGACGAGATCGGATACAATTACCGCCTGACCAACCTCCAGGCCGCGCTGGGCGTGGCCCAACTGGAACGCCTGGACGACCTGATCGCGACCAAGCGACGGATCGCCCTGCGGTATCGCCAGGCATTCGCCGACCTTCCGGGGCTCCATTTCATGCCGCAGGCGTCATGGGCCGAAAGCGTCTTTTGGCTGTCGACGGTGAGAATCGATGCCAAGGCCTTCGGAATGGACCGGAAAGCCGTGGGTGTGGCCCTGGCCGCCAGGGGTATCGAAACCCGTCCCCTCTGGCAGCCCATGCACCGCAGCCCGGCCCACGCGGGGGCTCGGACGCTCGGGGGCGCCGTGGCGGAACGACTGCAAGGCGAGTCCCTTAGCCTTCCTTCCTCCTGCGGCATGACCGAGGAACATCAGGAACGCGTCGTCAAGGCGCTCGTCGGCCTGTCGCCTTTCCATGTCCGAGAAAACGGGTGATGGGAATGGACAATGGGCGGGCGGGATGCTATTCTATGCCGACGCGTGAGAATCACGCGCTCGTTGAGCTAGACTTCTAGAAAGGGAGATATCAGCCATGGCTAATGACCTTACACTCTCGACAGCGGTACGCTCCAACCTGCTGTCCCTCCAAAACACCTCGAGCCTGATCGACCGGACCCAAGGTCGTCTGTCGACCGGCTTGAAGGTCGGTAGCCCTATCGACGACGCGGTGAAGTACTTCCAAGGCAAGTCGCTCACCGACCGCGCCGAGGATCTCGACGAACGCAAGTCGGCCATCGACCAGGGTATCAGCACCCTGGATACCGCCCTCAAGGCCGCCGAGGCGATCGAAGATCTCGTTTCGAACATGAAGGGTATCGTGGATAGCGCCCGTAGCGGCGACCAGACGCAACGCGGCGAATATACCAAGCAGCTGAAGGAACTGGCGAAGCAGATCGAGAAGCTGGTTGAAGACGCATCCTATCAGGGTCTTAACCTGCTGAACTCCGCCTCTTCCAAGCTGTCGGTCCGCTTCTCGGAAAAGAGCAGCTCGAAGCTCGATGTGGATGGCGTGGACTTCCAGTCTTCCGCCTTCTTCATGCACTCGGGTGCCGCTGCGGTTGGTGCCAATGCTGCGACCACCTACGAAGTGGTCAGCGGCGCGTTGGGTTTCGGGCTCATGCTTTCGGCCTTCAACTTCGATAACGCGTCGGAACTGGCGTCCTTCAACGCGATGGCCGATCTGGCGGTCACCCGTCTGGACAAGACGATCAGCAACGTGAAATCCAAGGCGGCCACTATGGGCGCGAACGTGGCCGTTTTGAACGTCCGGTCGGATTTCACGGAGCAGTACGTCAAGGTGCTGAATACCGGTGCCGGCAAGTTGGTGGCCGCCGACCTCAACGAAGAAGGCGCCAACCTGCTCGCGCTGCAGACTCGTCAGCAGTTGGGCATCCAGGCGTTGTCCTTCGCCGGGCAGTCCGAACAGGGCATCCTGGGTCTGTTCAGGTAAGCGATGCGATCTAGGGCAAGTGGCTCGAGGAGAAGGACGCCTTCTTCTCGGCCACTTTCTCTTTCTCTCCAGGTTGGTCCGGTCCGGTTTCGAAAGTTCGGTTGATTCTCAATGCCGCTTAAGGTTCAGCTCCGTAAGGGTCAAAAGATCATCATCAACGGGGCGGTTGTGGAAAACATCGCCAGCCACAATGTCTCGCTGTTGGTGATGAACGATGCGGCAATCTTGCGTGACAACGATATCCTGACACCGGAAGACGCTGTAACTCCTGCCAGTCGCGTTTATTATTCCCTGCAGTGCATGTACCTGTTTCCTGGGGAAAGGGAGCGGCATTTGCGGCTGTTCGAGGAGTACATTTCCGCCTTCGTCGACGCGGTTCCCAGCGTTCGCGGGTTGGCCAGCGAAATGGTTCTTCTGGTTTCCCAGGGGGATTACTATCCCGCCTTGAAGAGCGCCCGGAAACTTATTGAACATGAACAGAAGGTCTTGACGCATGTACAGGAAAGACTTGGTCAAGAACTACGCGACGCCACCGACCGCCGGTAATCCGCGTGAGGTGGAGGCCTGGGCCTTGACGCAGGCGGCCCTGCGGATGAAGGATGCCCAGGACAGCAAGGATCGCGATGCCATGTTGGCGGCGGTTCGCTTGAACTGGCGGCTTTGGACGATTATCCAAGCCGATTTGCTTGATCCCGATTGCCCCCTTCCGACGGACCTGCGTGTCAATGGCCTTTCCCTGGCCAGCTTCGTCGACAAGCACACCCTGGAATTCCTTACCAATCCCTTGCCGCAGAATCTCTCCATCCTCATCTCCATCAACCGTGAGATTGCCGGCGGACTGTACCAGCGGCCGGCGGCGACGGGCTCCGAGGCGGGGCAGGCCGCTCCCGCGCCTGGCGCCTCTTCCGGCACGAATACAACGGTTTGATAGGGGGGGGCATGAACAATCGATCTCCTGCCGTGGCGGAAGCGTTCGCCGCGCGAGTCAAGTCCTTGGTCGATGCCAAGGCATGGGCGCAGGTTGTGGCCGAGTGCGAGGCCTGTCGGGCTTCCGGGGAAGATGCCCCCGAGGTGGCCTTTCTGCGATCCATAGCGGCATATTACCTCGACGACTATCTGTGTGCCGTCAAAGAGGCCGAGCGGGCATTCGAGGGCAACCCCCAGGTCGCGGAGTACGCGGAATGGGCCGCCGCGGCCTTCGTACAGGTTGGGGATTTTCCGAATAGCATGTACTACGCCAAAATGGCGGCGGCCTTGCCTTCGGACCCGAATATTCGTGCTTTGCGCCCGGATGGGTTGCCCGTCTTCGCGGAGATTTTTCTTGATATCGAAGAGTTTCCCCTGATGCAGAAGGCCATCGGTGCCGCGGCATGGGGGCGATGGACGGAAGCGGAAAGCTGGTTCCGCCAGCATATCGCCCTCGAACCCAGGCACCGGGATGGATATCTGGGGTTGGCGCAGTGTCTGCTGGTGCAGGGGCGGGGCCAGAGTGCCGTCCAGATTTTGCGGGCCGCCATGCACAATATGGCGGGCGACGCGGCCATTGCATCGCTTTTGGGCCAAGCCCTCACGTCCAATGGGATGGACCGGGATGCGCAGGCCGTCCACCGCTGGGCCATGGAAAGAGCCCCCGAGGATGAATCCATTGCGGCCGCCGCGGTGCTCGACCTGATTGCCGATTCGGAGCGCGAGGCCTCGGCGCTTGCCGGGGATGTCCGGTCTTGGGGGGATCGGTTCGGCATGAAGGCCGGCGCCTTGGGGCCGGTGCCGCGGGCCCGGCGCAAGGGCCGTCTGACGGTGGCATTCCTTATGGGGGCCGTCGGACGTCGGCTCAAGGGTACGGCTTTGGCGGGTATTCTGGCCAATTTCGATAGGAATCGGTTTCGCCTCGTCGGCTTCGGGGGTGGCGTCTTGACCGATGGTCACAACATCGTCTTCCAGAAGGCGCTCGACGCTTGGCATGATATCCGCGACATGGATCCCTTTACATTCGGCGCGATGGTGGCGGCGGAGGACGTCGATATCCTGATCGATGTATCCGGGTTCTGGTCGCCCAAGATTCTCGCGGGTCTAGGGGCGCGGGTCGCCCCGATTCAGGTGGCCTGGATGGGGGCTCCCCTCGGTACCGGGGTGGCGAGCTTCGACGGAATGCTGACCGATGCCTTTCTTGTGCCCGAAGGGACCGTTCCTCCGTTTGCCGAACGGCCGTTGCGCATGAAAACCGGCTGCCTGCCCGTCGATCTCCCTGCTGGGGATCTTCCGCTTGCCGATATCGACGATGGCCACCCGCCGGTTTTCGCCGCCGATGTCTCGATGGCCGAATTGACGCCGCGCCTGGTCGAGACATGGGCCGGCATCCTGGCCGAGTCGCCGGAATCGCCGCTTGTCCTGTATGACCACGACTTCCGGGATAGCGGCAATACGGACCGTCTGATCTCCTTGTTCGGTACCTTCGGTCTCGCGCATCGCGTCGATGTCGTCGGTTCCGTCTCGCCGGTGGACTTCTTTGCTCAAGCCGACGTTGCCCTCGCACCCTTGGCCGGCTATCGGCCTGAGACCGTCCTCAATCCTCTCTGGGCGGGGATTCCAGTCGTTGCCATGGCGGGGGACGGGGTGCATCGGCGGGAATCCGGAAGTCTCCTCCACCATCTCGGCCTCGGCGCGGAGACCTTGGCGGCGGACGTGGTGTCCTATCGCCGGCTTGCCCTGGGATGGGCGGGCGACCTTCCCCGGCGCATGGCCTTCAGGAACGGCATTCGCCAGCGTCTCCAATCCTCGCCTGTCTTCGACGGGGCGGTGCGGGCCAAGGACCTGGGCGGAATCCTCGACGCGCTCTGGGAAGAAGCTTGCGCCAAGGCGGGGGGATGATCGGCCCGCGAAGGATCGGTTAGCGCCATGAGTGGGGATGGCGAGACGCCGTTGGTAACCCGGAATCGGGAGGCGTTCCGTCGTTTCTACCCGAAGGTCCTGGCGACCTTGGAGGAACTTGGGCCGCCGAAGTCTCGACTGGTGGTCGATGGCGGGGTGGCGCGGAACATTCTGGTCGAGAACACGCCTCTTTATCCCAAGGCCGCCGATCTTTGGACGGCCGAGCAGCTTGGGCAGTACTTCGACCATCCGGACCGGATCGGCTTCGCCTCGCCGGCCAACTGCAACCTGTCGCCGGTATCGCGCCGTCTTCTCGACAAGATCGCGGCCTACTTCCAGGCCCCCGGCGCTCCGGCCTTGGCCCAGTATCCGGTGGTGGACGTGGGGTACGCCTTTCTGTTCGGGATCGGCTTGGGTTATGCGGTTCCCGAGTTCGTTCGCCGCGATTTGGCGCGGGTGATCGTGCTGGTCGAGCCGGTTCCCGAGTTTCTTCTTCATTCCCTGTCGGCCATCGATTGGCAGGAAGTATTCGAGATGGCGGAAGCCAAGGGGATCACGCTGCGGTTCGTCGTCGGATTCCCGCCTCGGATCAGCGTACAGGCCATCGAGTCGCTGATCGTGAGACATGGCCAGACTTTTCTGGAAGGGGCTTATTCCTTCCTGGGGTATTATTCCTGGGAAATCACCGAAGCTCGGGCGCTGCTTAATGAAAAACTGAAAGTATACTTCATCTCGTCCGGATATTTCGAAGACGAGTTGCTGATGATGCGGAATTCGTATCTCAACCTGCGCCGGCATGCCTTCCACATGGTTTCCCGCCAGCCGCACTTGCGCCAAGACGTACCGGTATTCGTCGTCGGTTCGGGGCCGTCCCTGGACGCCGCCCTTCCGGTGATCCGCAAGTGGCGGGATCGGATTCTGGTTTTTTCCTGTGGAACGTCGCTGGGTATTCTGCTCAAAAACGGAATCCGGCCCGATTTCCACAACGAGAACGAAAACACCGCGCCCTTGGTCAAGAACCTGCGGGAGTTCCGCGACCTGTTCGGGTTCGAAGGCATAACCCTGGTAGCTTCCACCACGGTAGACCCGGGCGTGCCCGACCTGTTCGATCGCTGCTGGTTTTATTTCCGTGACCAGCTCAGTTCCAGCATCCTTCTCAAGGGCGAGATGAGGCCGATCGTCGGTGCGGGGCCCTTGGTTGCCAACGCCGCCTTCGCGGCCATCGCCACCTTGGGGTTTCGCAACGTCTATCTGGTCGGCGTCGATTGCGGCCGTCGGCCGGATGCCGGGCACCATGCGAAGGATGCCGTCTACTACCAGGAGGATTACGACAACTATCTTCCCGGAGAAGGGTTGGAGCTCTTGGAGAACGAATTTACCCGGCCGGTGCCGGGGAATTTCGGCGGCGAGGTCTTGACAACCTGGTATCTGGACATGTCGCGTGCCGCCTTTTCGGCGGCGCAAGGCATCTTTCAAGCCAATCTGGTCAATTGCAGCAACGGGGCGCGTATCGATGGCGCCAGGCCGCAAGCGGTGGGCTCCCTGTCCATCGCGGGAGATCGGGAAGCGCCCCGGCGCGCCGTGACGCTCGCGGAACGGCAAATGCCGGCATTCGAACCCGCGGCCTTCTTCGAGGCGTTGGATTTCGGGCGGCACCGCGGTGCCGAGGCGCGGTTCACGGCGGCCTTCGAGACTCTGATGGAGGAGGCAATCGGGGAGGACCAAGGATTCCACGCCTTCGAACAGCGGCTGCTGCGTCTGCACCGGCAGGGTGGCGACATTGACGGCATATTGGCAATCATCTGGGGCAGCATGCGGTCCATGGTGCGGCTGGGAGCCTTCGGCGGAACCCGGATCGCGGATGACGCCGAACGCAAGAAATTCTTCGGTTTTTTCCTTGGCAAGTACCGGGCGGCGGTGCTGTGGATGGCCGCGGAGGCGGGAATCCTGCTGAACGAAGTCGCCGACGGCCGCGACAGCTTGTCGGCGTTGGGGGAGAATCAGCCCGAGTGACCACGCCCGAGGACATCTTCGCCCGTGGCATGGCGGCTTTCGAGGGCCGTCATCCCGACCTGTGGCGCAGGTTGGTCTCCCTGGGGACTCCCGTCTCCCGTCCGGTGATCGAGGGGGGCGAGGTGGTCAATGTAGATCTGGGGGACGGGACGCTCTATCCCCGGCCGGCATCCGCATGGACCGCCGCCCAGGTGGAAAGCCATCTGGCGGACCCGGATCGCCTGCGGGCTCCCGATCCGGGCGGGGCGCGGCCCAGCCACGTCATTCGCGATTTCCTGCCGCGGCTGGAAGGCTGGCTGGCGGAGCGGGCAGGGGGGCCGCTTCCGGGTCAGCCCGTTGCGCAGGCCGGATTCGCCTTCGTCTTCGGGGTCGGGTTGGGCCATCATGTGGCCGAATTCATCCGTCGCGACATCGCGCGGCATCTGGTTCTGGTGGAACCGGTTCCCGAATTGCTGTTGCATTCCCTGGCCGCCCTCGACTGGGAGGCCGTCCTGCTGGAAGCGGAGACGCGGGGCATCCGTCTGCATTGGCTGGTGGGCCTGGATCCCGAGGCAACGACCCGTGCCATCGAGGCCTTGCTGATCGCCAGCCGTGGCGGAACCTTCATCGATGGAGCCCATGCCTTCGTCCATTATCCTTCCTGGGCCAATCGCCAGGCCCGTTTGCTGCTTAACCAGCGCCTGGGCAATTTCCTGCTGCGTCCCAATACCTTCGACGACGAAATCCTGATGCTGCGCAACGCCTACGCCAATCTGGGGCGGTGGTCCTTCCGGCTGCTCGACCTGGCGCCCAGGCCCCGTCTCGACATCCCGACTTTCATCGTCGCTTCCGGCCCGTCGCTGGATCGGGACTTGGAGCATCTCGCGCGGCTGCGTTCCCAGGCCCTGGTGATTTCCTGCGGTAGCGCGCTCGGCATCCTGCTGGGACGGGGTATCCGTCCCGATTTCCATATCGAAAACGAGAATACTCCGCCCCTGGTGCGCAACCTGGAGACCTTCCGGGCCGAGCACGGGCTGGAGGGCATCCGCCTCCTCGCTTCAGCCACGGTCGAGGCCCGCGCCGCCGGCCTGTTCGAGGAGCGTTGGCTGTACTTGCGGGCCCTGTCCAGCCCCTCGGCGGTGTTCAATTCTGGGTCGCGCCCCTTGCCCTTTACCGGCCCCTTGGCGGCTAACGCGGCGCTCGCGGCGGCTGTCGCCATGGGATTGGGCAACCTCTACCTGTTTGGGGTGGATTGTGGCCGACGCGTCGGCCGGGGGCACCATGCGTCGGGGGCCATCTACAACCGCCCCGGATACGATAATTTCATCGCCGGGGAGAGCCAGGCAATGCTGGAAGATGAACTGGAGCTTCTGGTTCCCGGAAACTTCGGCGGCGAGATCCAGTCTTCCGCCTACATGGACCTGTCGCGGCGGACCATCGGCGAATTGTTGCGGCTGCGTCCTCTCTCCTGCATCAACTGCAGCGACGGGGCGCGTATCGACGGCGCACGACCGCAGGCTGCGGCAGCCCTGAAGCTGGAGCATTCGCCGAACCGGCAGGCGGAGGCTATCGCCGCCATTGCGGCCGGCTTGCAGACCTTCGAGGCGGGTGTCGCCCTGGGTGGGGCCCCCATCGCGCGCCATCGGGCCGCCTGCAAGGCCTTCGCCGAGGCTTGGCCGCGGGTGGTGGCGGGGGCGTCCGATTGCTGGGATCTGGAGATCCGCCTGTCCGCCTTTCGCGAGCAGTACCTGACCGTTCTGGAAGGACTGATGAAGATGATCGGCGGTTCCCTGTCGCTCATGCTGCGGCTGGCCGCCTGGCACGAGGCACGGCTGGCCGACGTGGAACGGCGGCGGGCCTTCTTCGCCTTCTTTCAGCAGGAATTCACGACGGCTGGCGCGGATTTGGCCGGGGATGCCGACGTCTTGTTGAACTTGATCCAGGAGCGGGCACCGGAAGACGTCATCGCCGAGCGCTTTGCCGAGCGTTACCCCCTGTCCCGCCACGCCCCATCCTGCGGCTGACTTGACGCCCTACTCCGCCGCCGCCGGCGTGATTCCGCCATCTTCTCCGGGATGGGGGCCGGAACGGTCGTAGGGCAGGTCCTCTCGGTTGCCCCATTCGGCCCAGGAACCGTCGTAGACGGCCACGTTCTCATGCCCCAGCAGGTAGGCGCCGAAGGCCAGGACCGCCGCCGTCAGCCCCGAGCCACAGGTGGCGACCACCGTCTTCGAGAAGTCGATCCCCGCCTTGGCGAAGGCGTCCGCCATTTCATCCGGGCTGCGGTAGAGATAGTCCTTGCGCGATACCATCAGTTCCGGGAAAGGCAGGTTGACGCTGCCGGGGATATGACCCAGACGCTTGCATTTGCGAGGTTCCCAGTCCTGGCCGAGGAAACGGCGCGGGCTGCGGGCGTCGACCACCAGTTCGGCGCCGCTGTCGAGATTGGCCTGGACCTGGGTGATGTCCCTCACCATGGCCGGGTTGAATCCGGCCTTGAACTTGGCGCCCTTGACGCGTTTCCGGCCCTTTTCCACCGGAAGCCTCCGTCGGCCCCACTGGGGAAGGCCGCCGTCCAGCACCATCACCTTGACGTGGCCGTACAACCGGAACATCCACCAGACCCGTGCCGCCGCGAGGAACCCGCCAGCGGTATCGTAGACCACGACCCGATGCTCGTTGCCGATGCCGAGCCTACCTACCCTCTCGGCGAAACTCTCGGGTGAGGGAATCATGTGCGGCAGGTCTGTCTCCTGGTTGCAGATATCGTCCACATCGAAGAAGACCGCGCCGGGAATGTGGCGGAACCCGAATTCCTCCTTGGCGTCGCGTTCCGAAATGGGCAGGTGGTGGGTGGCGTCGACGATCCGGATATCCGGGTCCTGGTAATGCTCGGCCAGCCAGTCGGCGCTGACCAGAGCCTCGGGGTGGGCGAATTCCATTTCGGGAGCCTTCCTTGGTTTCTTGTTTTACTCCAGCCAGCCGGGGACCGGCAGGTCGCGGTCGCGCAGGAACTTCGGATTGAACAGCTTGCTCTGGTAGCGGGTGCCGAAATCGCACAGCAGGGTGACGATCACGTGGCCGGGACCCATTTGGCGAGCCAGGCGGATGGCACCCGCCACGTTGACTCCCGTCGATCCACCCAGACAGAGGCCTTCCTCCTTCAGCAGATCGAAGATCAGAGGCAGGGCTTCCCTGTCGGGGATGGCGAAGGCCTCGTCGACGGGGGCGCCTTCCAGGTTGCGGGTGATCCGGCCCTGGCCGATGCCTTCGGTGATCGATGTTCCTTCGGCCTTCAGTTCCCCGTGCTTGTAATGATGGTACAAGGCCGAGCCCAGGGGATCGGCCAAGGCCACCACGATCCTGGGGTTGCGCTCCTTGAGCGCCAGGCCGACTCCCGACAGGGTGCCGCCGGTGCCCACCGCCGAGACGAAGCCGTCCACCCGGCCCTCGGTCTGGGTCCAGATTTCGGGGCCGGTGGTCTCGTAGTGGGCACGGCGGTTAGCCAGGTTGTCGAACTGATTGGCCCAGACGGCGCCCATTTCGTTCGCCAGGCGCTCCGACACCCGCACGTAATTGCCGGGGTCCTTGTAGGGCACCGCCGGGACCTCGCGCAGATCGGCGCCGCACAGGCGCAGCATGTCCTTCTTTTCCTGGCTCTGGGTCTCGGGGATGACGATCGTCGTGCGGTATCCCCGCGCGTTGCCCACCAGGGCGAGCCCGATGCCGGTGTTGCCCGCGGTGCCTTCGACCAGAGCGCCGCCGGGCTTCAGCAGGCCGCGCTCTTCCGCATCCTTGACGATGAATAGCGCGGCGCGGTCCTTGACCGATCCTCCCGGATTGAGGAATTCCGCCTTGCCCAGGATGATGCATCCGGTCAACTCCGACGCCTTGCGCAGCCGGATCAGCGGCGTGTTCCCAATGGCATCCAGAAGACCGTCGCGCACGTCCACGGCAGGACCCCCGTCCCATAAATTAGCAAACTCTGATATAAATGATACGTAGGGTGGGGCCGCCGATCAAGCCTCGGCTTCGCTTTTCGAATCACAGCTGCGGGATTGGAACGTCGCTGGGGCAACGGCGGCACGATCCCCTTCCCACGCACCGGCTCCGGGGGTAGCTTTCGGGAGCGGCGGAAGGAAGGGGCGCATGAAGGGTCTATTCGTCACCGGCACGGGTACCGGAGTCGGCAAGACGGTGGCATCGGCCTGCTTGGCGAAGGCGCTGGGAGCCGATTACTGGAAACCGATCCAGACCGGTTGGCCGCAAGACGACGACGCCGCCTGGGTGGCCGCGATGGCCGGGGCGGTGGTGCATCCCAACGTCTGTCGCTTCCGGGCCCCGCGCTCCCCCCACGAGGCAGCGGCGAGGGAGGGGGGGATGATCGACCTGGGCGCCATCCGCCGTCCGGTGACCGATCGGCCCCTGGTGGTCGAGGGGGCGGGGGGCGTCCTGGTGCCTCTCAACGAGGCTCATTGCATGGCCGACCTGATGGTTCACCTGGGCTTGCCGGTGGTGCTGGTGGCGGCGACCGGCCTGGGGACCATCAACCACAGCCTGCTCAGCCTGGAAGCCTTGCGGGCACGTGGCCTGCTGGTGGCGGGGGCGATCCTGACCGGGCCGCCCGATTCCGCCAACCGCCAGGCTATCCAGGACTTCGGCCGGGTTCGTATCCTGGGCGAACTGCCACCCGCCGATCCTTTGGACACGACCGCCATCGCCGGGCTCGCACGGCAATTCGAGGGCTTGGCATGGTAGATAACACCCTCGACCTGGATCGGCGCCATGTCTGGCATCCCTTCACCCAAGCCAAGACCGCTCCTCTCCCGGTGCCCATCCGTTCGGCGGTTGGGGCCGTGCTCACCGCCGAGGACGGGCGCCAGTATCTCGATCTGATTTCGTCCTGGTGGGTGACCTTGCACGGCCATGCCCATCCGGTCATCGCCGCGGCCATCGCCGACCAAGCGCGTACCCTTGAGCAGGTGATCTTCGCCGGATTCACCCACGCCCCCGCCGCCCGCCTGGCGGCGCGGCTGGCGCATCTGCTGCCGGAAGACCTGGAACGGGTGTTCTTTTCCGACGACGGATCGACGGCGGTCGAGGTGGCGCTCAAGATCGCCCTTCAGCACGCCCGCAACAAAGGGGAGGAGAGGCGGACCCGCTTCCTGGCTTTCGCGGGCGGCTACCACGGCGATACGGTGGGTGCCATGTCGGCGGGAACCGGCTCGGGATTCTTCGAGGCCTACCGGCCCCTGTTCTTCGATGTCCGGACGCTGCCCTATCCCGCCACCTGGGACGGCGACGACGAGGTGGAGGCCAAGGAACGAGCGGCTCTCGCCGCCGTGGAAGCGGCCCTGGAGGAGCAGGGGGCGGAGACCTGCGCCCTGATCGCCGAGCCCCTGGTCCAAGGAGCCTCGGGCATGCGGATGGTGCGCCCCGAGTTCCTGCGGGCGGTCGTCGCGCGGGTGCGGGCAGCCGGTGTCTTGGCGATCTTCGACGAAGTGATGACCGGGTTCGGCCGAACCGGCGCCTTGTTCGCCTGCGGCAAGGCCGCGGTGACGCCCGACATCATCTGTCTTTCCAAGGGGCTGACCGGGGGATTCCTGCCCCTTTCCGCTACCGTGACGCGGGAAGGAGTCTACGAGGCCTTTCTGGGCGAGACCTTCGATCGCGCCCTGGTGCACGGCCATTCCTTTACGGCCAATCCCCTGGGCTGCCGGGCGGCCTTGGCTTCCCTCGACCTGCTGGAGGCCCCGGAGACTCCCGTCGCCTGGACCTCCATCGAGGCGATCCACCGTCAGCGCCTGGCCGATCTTCCGGCGGCGGCGGTGCGAAGGCGGGTGTTGGGAACCATCGCCGCCTTCGAAGTCGATGGCGGTGGCGAGGGCTACGATGCCGCCATCGGCCCGCGCTTGCGCGCGGCCTTCCTGGAACAGGGCCTTCTGATGCGTCCGCTCGGTAACGTGGTATACATGATGCCTCCATACTGCATTACGGAGAATCAGCTACATCGCGCGTACGACTCCGTGGGTTCTGTGTTGCGGAGTTCCCTGCTATAATGATCTGGCCGAGGGGGCTGGAACGGAGAACCATGGAGTTCGACGTCAAGGTCGTGGGGGGGGAACGTAAGGCCGTGCTGTCCGGACGCTTGGCCTTCGAGGATTCGGCTGCGTTCATGCAGGTCCTCGCCGCCGTCCGCCTGGAGCTCGAACGGTCTTGGATTATCGACCTGGAAGGGCTGGAATTCCTTGACTCCAGCGGGATCGGGATGTTCCTTATGCTGCGTGACGTCGTGGCCCGGGCCGGTGGCAAACTGACCTTCCACCGCCCACGGGGACAGGTCGAGAAGGCGTTGCGCAACGCCGGACTCGACGGAATCATGACGATCGAGGCGACAAACTAGAAGGACTCCATGAACCACCTTGCCAAGGCCTGGAGCCGGGAAGCCATTCTCGAGCTGTTCGATCTGCCGTTCAACGATCTGCTCTGGCGGGCCCACGAAACCCATCGCCGCCACTGGGACGTCAACCGGGTGCAACTCAGCACCCTGGTCTCGGTCAAGAGCGGCGGCTGCGCCGAGGACTGCAAGTACTGCGGCCAGAGCGGCCACCACGACGAGGTCAAGCTGGAAGCCACCAGGCTGATGCCCCTGGCCGAAGTCCTGGATGCCGCCAAAGCAGCCAAGGAGCAAGGCGCCTCGCGGCTCTGCATGGGCGCCGCATGGCGCAATCCCAAGGACCGGGACATGCCGGCCCTGTTGGAGATGGTGGCCGGCGTCAAGGCGGCCGGGCTGGAAACCTGCATGACGCTGGGCATGCTGAGCGACTCTCAGGCCGAAGCGTTGAAGCAGGCCGGGCTGGATTACTACAATCATAACATCGATACCTCTCCGGAGTTCTACGGCGAGATCGTCACCACCCGAACCTTCCAGGATCGGCTGAACACTCTGTCTCTGGTGCGGCGGGCGGGGTTGAAGATTTGTTCCGGCGGCATCCTGGGCATGGGCGAGGGCCGGGAGGACCGGGCCGGCATGATCCAGGCCCTGGCCAACCTGGACCCGCCGCCCGAAAGCGTGCCGATCAATGTCCTGGTTCCCATTCCCGGCACGCCGCTGGAGAAGGCCCCCAGCCTGGACCCGCTGGAATTGGTGCGCACGGTGGCGGTGGCCCGGCTTGCCATGCCGGTTTCGCGCATCCGCCTTTCGGCCGGGCGTAACGCCATGAGCGACGAATGCCAAGCGCTCTGCTTCTTCGCCGGGGCCAATTCGGTCTTCTATGGGGAACGGTTGCTCACCACCGACAACCGGTCGGGAACATCCGACGATGCCCTCTTTGCCAAGCTGGGGCTGGCGGGCGGGGCGGCGGACTAAAGCCAATCCGGAAATGACGGAATCCGGCGATCAATGGACGGCGGCGACGTCCATGCCATTGGCGTGCGCGGCGAGAATGACCTCACCCATGGATTTAGCAACATCCAGGAACGTGCCGTCGGCACCGAACACCGCGAAACCGGGTTCTCCGTTCACGTGGACGGGACGGGCGAAGACCATGTCGGTCACGTGCCACGCGGCGAAGTCGCCGGTGGACATGGCCGTACGGGGGGCCTTTTCTGGCCGCGGGAGACCGGAGGTTCTGGTCATGACTAATCCTCCTTGACTGTCCATCATTCTACCCCCGTTGGGGTTAATCCGCGATGAACGGCCACGGAACGATGATACCAGGGTCAAGCCCCTGAACGAAGCGCCAAGAAATTCAGGCGACCAGAGGCCGAAGCACTGTCCCGAAAAGGATGGAGGCTTGGTCGTCGGCTCCGGACCCGGACGGAGCCCTCTCATAGGCCTTGCGGGCCCGGTCGAACAGGGCGGGGGACGCGTTGCCGGCCTTTGTTGAAAAGAAAGATGATGAAATCCCTTCATCTTCCTGTTCTTTCGTCTTTTTCTTCTGCGATTCCGCCTGGGCCCGGGCGACCTCAGCCTGGGCCTGGGCGGCAACCAGGACTCTGGGGTTCGCCAAGGGATTGTCGCCGGAGAGCCGGGCTGCCCCCATGGCCGTCTTTCCATCGGCTTCGCCGGCAAGAGGATACGCAGGCGCTGCCTGCTGCGCCCGGCGGACATGACCGATCAGATCGGAAGCGGCAACAAGGGCGGAAATCATGGGAATCGCCGCGGAAACAAACGGAGCGACAGCCCATTATACCGCCTTCGTCCACTGACACCAAATCACGGACGCGAGGTTTCGTTGCGCTCTTGCGTGACGGAGACTCGGCCCTTATAGTGCGCCTCCTCGCGGCCCCCCCCTGGGGTGCGGCGGGAACGGAGCGGAGCGTGGCGCAGCCTGGTAGCGCACTTGACTGGGGGTCAAGGGGTCGCTGGTTCGAATCCAGTCGCTCCGACCAATTAAATCAAGGGCTTAGCGAGAAATCGCTAAGCCCTTTATCTTCGGAAAACGCCAATAAGCACCACCCTATGAAGCGCGACACCGAGATTTGCAGCGCGGGACTCCCGGAGTTGCAGCACAGCGGTTTCGCGCAGCAGTAGTTTTTGCTTCGCCGGCCCCCGCGTGAGGGCGCGTGTCGCTTTCTACGGTCCCCCCATGGCATAGCCGAGATTGGCCGCGAGGGCAACGTCGTCGCCTTGGGTGTCGGTGTTCACCCGCGCGCCCTTGGGGAGGTTGTCGAAGGTGACCTTGACATTGACATGGCCGTTGGCGCCGGGGGAACCCGAGGGGCCGGCCATCATCTCCCGCCAGCCTGCCGGCAGGGCCGGGTTGGCCTTTTGCTCGGCTTCCTTCTCGGCCGCCGTCTTGACGCCACGGGACTTGCGCCCGTCGCTGAACAGACG
>JAMOBD010000054.1 GCA_039908345.1 Magnetospirillum sp. WYHS-4 | reverse complement strand
ATCGGACAATGGCTCGAAGGAAGAGGAAGGCTGCAGCACCCCATCCGCTGCTTGACCATGCCCGACCTGGAAGCCATGGCGGCCAACGCCATCAGCCGCTTCGTGGTCCTGGCCTCGGAGCGCATCCGGGACCAGCCGGAGGGCAACGAGGACCTGACCCGGCTCTTGCTGGGGTGAGCCTCTGCGCGGTGTGCGGCCGGGAAGGCCGTGGCTTCGGCTACGTCCACCGGCTCCGCCGCGACCAGTACCCGCTCTACCGCTTCTGCTCGATGCGCTGCCTGGAAATCGGCGCCGAGATCGCAAAAAGGACCAACGGCATGATCGACAAGACCGCCCGGGAAACCCAGGCCATCAAGGACGCGAGGCGCCCCTTCGCCGAGGCGCTGACCGAGATGGGCCTGATGGAGCCCTTCTTCCATCGCACCGCCGAGGATATCGACCGGCTGATCGAGGCCGCCGTCACCGGCTATGTCGAGTCCATGCAGCGCCAGGCCGGGGTCAAGGAGCGCACCGGCACCGCCTTCGATGACCCGATTCCGTTTTGAGGCCCGCCATGCTCGACCTCAATCATGGCTCCGGCTCCAACTATGGCGGCACGCCCGTCCAGGCCACGGCCGCCGAAATCAACCGGCGGCTCGACATGGCCCTGGAAGCCGAACGCCAGGCCCAGCCGCCCCGCACCTATCTGGGCGCCAGCCGCATCGGCGAGCCCTGTTCCCGCCGCTTGGCCTTCGAACTGATGGCGGTGCCGGTGGACGAGGGGCGCGGCTTCGACGGCCAGGTTCTCCGCATCTTCGAGGCCGGCCATGTGTTCGAGACCCTGTCCATCCGCTGGCTGCGCGCTGCCGGGTTCAACCTGCGCACCGAACGGCGTGACGGCGGTCAGTTCGGCTTCTCCGTCGCCGGGGGCCGCATCCGTGGCCACATCGACGGCGTCATCGTCGCCGGGCCTGAAGTCGGAATCGCGTGGCCGGCCCTGTGGGAGCACAAGGCGCTCAATGCCCGCTCCTGGGAAGACCTGATCAAGAGGGGGCTCAAGGACTCGAAGCCGCTCTATCACGCCCAGATCCAGCTCTACATGGCCTACCTGGACGTGCCGGTCACCCTGTTCACGGCGCTCAACAAGAACACGCAGGAACTGCTGCACGAGGTCGTCCGCCTTGATCCGGCGGAGGCTCAAGGACTGTCCGACAAGGCGGTCGCCATCCTCCAGGCGGTCGATGCCGGCGAGTTGCCACCCCGCATCGCCACCACCCCCGACTTCTACCTCTGCCGCTTCTGCGATTACGCCCATCGCTGCTGGGAGCCACTGTCATGACCTTCACCCCATCCGCCCTCCAGGCCCAGGCTATTGAGGACATCAAGGACTGGTTCGCCAACCGCACCGAGGACCAGCAGGTGTTCCGGGTCTTCGGCTATGCCGGGGCCGGCAAGACCACCATCGTCCGCCATGCCATCGCCGAGTTGGGTCTCGACACCATGGAACGCGAGCCCAACGGCTCGGTCTCCGCCACCGGCGGCGTGCTCTATGCCGCCTTCACCGGCAAGGCCGCGCTGGTGATGACCCGCAAGGGCACGCCGGCCTCCACCATCCACTCCCTGATCTACCGTGTCTCCGAGGCGACGCCCGCCGAGATCGAGCGGATCAAGAATGACATCGCCGACATCAAGGCGAATCTGCCGTCGCTGCCGCCGGCCAGGCGGCTGATGGAGGAGACCCGGCTGCGCAGCCTGGAACTGCGGCTGACCGAAATCCACAAGCCCCGCTTCGTCCTGAACGAGCAGTCGATCCTGAAGGAGGCCAAGCTGCTGGTGCTGGACGAGGTCTCCATGGTCGGCGAGGAGATGGCCACCGACCTGCTGGCCTTCGGCAAGCCGATCCTGGTGCTGGGCGATCCGGGGCAGTTGCCGCCGGTGAAGGGCGAAGGCGCCTTCACCCAACAGACGCCGGACGTGATGCTGACCGAGATCCACCGCCAGGCCGGCGAGAGCGCCATCATCCGCCTGGCCACTCTGGCCCGCCAGGGGCTGCCCATCCCCTATGGCGAACACGATTCCTTCGTCTGGAAGATGCGCCGCGATCAGGTCGGGCCGGAGCAGATGCTGCGCGGCGGCCAGGTCATCTGCGGGCGCAACGCCACCCGGCTGCAGTTGAACCTCGCCATGAAGCGGGCGGCCGGATTCCCCGGCACCTATCCCATCGGCCGGGGCGAGAAGATCATCTGCCTCAAGAACCGCAACGACCTCGGGCTGGTCAACGGCATGTTCGTCGATCTGGCCGACATCCAGGACGAGGACGACATTTCGTTCTCCGCCACCGTGGTCACCGAGGATGGCGAACGGATCGGTGCCGGCGGCGACAGGCCGGAGCGCTTCCGCATCTATAAGGGCCATTTCGACGAGCACGTCGCCCCCGATCCGGAACGCGACCGCCGCGACCACTGGGCCAAGAAGAAGACCATCGAGGCGGTCTGGGGCTGGGCCATCACCTGCCACAAGAGCCAGGGCAGCCAATGGGAGAACATCGTGGTGTTCGACGACGGCCTGGGCCGTACCGCCGAGGACCGCGCCCGCTGGCTCTACACCGCCATCACCCGGGCCGAGAAAGGTCTGGTGCTCCTTGATTGATCTCAACGACATCACCCCACTTCGCCCCGGCCGCATCGATCTGGATGCGGTGGTCGGCCGCCTGCGTGACGATGCCGCCACCTGGGTGCCGCGCCTGTTCCCATCGGGCCGCCGCGAGGACGATGTCTGGCGGCTGGCCAACATCCGGGGCGACGCGCCGCGCAAGCAGGGAAGCTGCGTCATCACGATCAAGGGCGAGCGGGCGGGGGAATGGTTCGACTTCGACGGCAACCAGGGCGGCGGCGTGCTCAGCACCATCGAACACGCCAGCGGCCTGTCCGGACGGGAACTGTACGAGTTCGCCGCTGACCTGGCCGGGAACCCGCCACCCGTGGCTGCACCGCGACCGGCTCCAGCCAAGCCTCGCGACGATGCACGCGAGATCGAGTTCATCCTGTCCCGTGCCGTCCCGGCCCAGGGCACGCTGGTGGACACCTATCTCGCCGCGCGCGGGCTCGGCCATGCTGGTTCTGCTGACCTGCTGTACCATCCCGATCTCACCCATTGGGACACCAAGAGCGGCTGGCCGGCGATGGTGGCCATCGTCCGCGATGGCGTCGGCGCCCCTGTCGGTCTGCACCGCACCTGGCTGGCCGCCGACGGCTCGGCCAAGGCGTCGATCCCCAAGAACCGCAAGATGCTGGGCAAGGTGGCCGGTGGCGCGGTGCGTCTCGCCGAACCTTCGGGCGGCCTGCTCGGGCTGGCGGAAGGCATCGAGACCACCTTGGCGGTGATGCGGGCCTGCTCCGCTTTGCCAGCCTGGGCGACCCTGTCGGCCGGCAATCTGGAGACCGTGGCGCTACCGCCCGAGGTGAATCGGGTAGTGATCCTGGCCGACCATGACGCCTCGGGCACCGGTCTGCGCGCCGCCCAGACGGCCGCCAACCGCCTCCACCGCGAGGGCCGCAGGGTGTGGATCGCCATGCCCCCGGCGGAGGGCGACGATTTCAATGACCTGCTGATCCGCGAAGGTGAAGAGGCGGTGCGCACTGTCGTCGAAGCGGCGGTCGAATGGATTCCGGCGGAGCCCGCCTTGGAAATGGACGCGCCGGAGGCCGTACCGACCAGCCTGCCGAACCTGCCGGTAGGCTTCCCGGTCATCACGGCTCGGCGTCCCCCTTTGCGTGCCGACAACGGTGACCTTGCCGATTTGGCCGCCCGCGCCCGCACCATCCTGGCTGGAAGCAATCAGCCGCCCTGGCTGTTCCGCATGGGCGCGATGCTGGCCTGGGTTGCCCGCGATGACGACGGCCGTGCCATGGCGACGCACCTCACCGAGGAGCGCCTCAAACTCGCCCTGGCGCAACTGATCGACTGGCGCAAGCAGAGCCGAACGGGTGATCTGGTCTCCGCCTATCCGCCCGCCCAGTTGGTGAAGGCGCTGCTGGCCACGCCCAATCCCGACCTGCCGGTGCTGGCCGGCATCGTCGCCTCGCCGGTGTTCGGGCGCTCGGGCGAACTGGTCACCGAGCGCGGCTATCACCCGGCCAGCCGATTGCTGCACGAGCCGCCCGAGGGCTTTGTGCTTCCGGCAGTCCCGGAGCGCCCGACCCAGGCTGATGTCGCGGCAGCCCGCACCCTGTTGCTCGACGACATGCTGGGCGACTTCCCGTTCACCTCCGAGGCCGAACGGGCGCACACCCTGGCGCTGCTGCTTCTGCCCTTCGTCCGCCCCATGATCGACGGGCCGACGCCGCTGCACCTGATCGAGAAACCGTCACCCGGCACCGGCGCCACACTGATGGTCGATGCCATCGCCATCGTCAGCACCGGCCATCCGGTCTCGATCATGACCGAGGGCAGCGACGAGGAGGAATGGCGCAAGCGTCTCACCGCCAAGCTGCGCGAGGCCCCCCTGATGGCGGTGATCGACAATCTGCGTCGTCCGCTCGACGCCGCTCCCGTGGCCGCCGCCCTGACCGCGCCCTATTGGGAGGATCGCATCCTTGGGCGCTCCGACATGACCCGCATGCCGGTGCGCTGCGCCTGGGTGGCGACCGGCAACAATCCGCGCCTGTCCAACGAGATCGCGCGGCGCGCCGTGCGCATCCGCCTCGACGCCCATGTCGACCAGCCGTGGCGGCGTGGCGGCTTCCGCCATCCCGACCTGCTAACCTGGGTACGGGCCAACCGTGGGGCACTGGTCACCGCATGCCTGACCCTTGGCCGGGCCTGGGTGGTGGCCGGGCGGCCCCGCTATCGAACGACCACGTTGGGCAGCTTCGAATCCTGGGCCGAGACCATGGGCGGGATCCTCGAAGTCGCGGGCGTGCCCGGCTTCCTTGCCAATGCCGACGAGCTTTACGAAGCCTCTGACGCCGAGGGCATCATGTGGCGGAGCTTTGTCGGCGCCTGGTGGGACCGCCATGGCACCGCCCAGGTGGTCACCGCCGACCTGTTCCAGATCGCAGGCCAGTGCGAGCCGCCTCTGCCGCTCGGCGATGGCAGCGAGCGTTCCCAGCGCATCCGGCTCGGCAAGTCGCTCGGCCACATGCGCGACCGGGTGTTCGCCCTCAACAATCTTCGGGTTCGTATCCGCGCCGCCGGCATCTCGCATCAGGCCCAGCGCTGGCAACTGGTCGTGGAGGGGCGCCACGCCCGAGGGGAAGGTGGGGAATGTGGGGAGGGTTTTTCCGCCCCTGTTTCAGCCGAGGGGGAATGTGGGGAATGTTTTTCCGACCTTCCCACGGCAGGCCGAGGGGAATGTGCAGACCCACACTCCCCCCTACACTCCCCGGCCTATCCCGTTGAAAACAAAGGCTCCGGGGAATGTGGGGAAGAAGGGGAATGTTTTTATACCCTCACACATGCGCGCACGCACACACATGGTAAGGGGACCGAAAAACACTCCCCCACATTCCCACATTCCCCGAGCCCTGAAAAATCAACCGCTTGGACCGGGGAATGTGCCGGGGAATGTGCTTCCGACATTCCCCCCGCCCATTCCACCGCGCCGAGCTTCGACGCCTTGTTCGATGCCCACGGTCTCGACCCGCTGTCCGACGAGGACCGGGCCGAAGCCATGCGCATCTGGCTGTCCGGCAATGGAGGGCCATCCCGATGACACCCCACAACCCCGATGCCAGGAAGGAGGCCGCCATGCCGGTGCTTTCGCTGAACGACCAGAACACCTGCCGTGACCGGGCAGCATCACCGCCGGCCAATGACCGGCCCATGTCGGTGCTCGCCCTCGATCTCGGCACCACCACCGGCTGGGCCGTGCGGCTCGTCGATGGTTCCATCGTCAGCGGCACCATGGCCTTCCGGCCCGGACGGTACGAGGGCGGCGGCATGCGCTACCTGCGCTTCCGGTCCTGGCTGGATGAGCTTGTGCACAAAATGCACAAACTGGACGCCGTCTTCTTCGAGGAGGTCCGCCGCCATGCCGGAACCGACGCCGCCCACATCTACGGCGGCTTCCTCGCTCACCTCGCGGCTTGGTGCGAGCAGAAGGGACTGCCCTACCAGGGCGTTCCGGTGGGCGCCATCAAGCGGCACGTCACCGGCAAGGGCAACGCCGACAAGCAGGCGGTGATCGCCGCCGTCACGGCGCGCGGGTTCGCTCCGACCGACGACAACGAGGCGGATGCCATCGCCATCCTGCTCTGGGCCGCAGAGACCCGGGGAGGTGTGCGATGAGGCGTTTCCCCAAGGGGTTCGGCGGTGAACGTCGCGACGCCGAGCAGGTCAAACGCGACGGCTGGCGGGAACAGGGCGTGCTGGTGGTGGCCGAGGACGACCACCGCTTGACCTGGCCCGAACGGGAACTGGTGAAGCAACTGGGGGCAAAGCTGTTCGGCCCTCGTCCGGACAAGGAGATGGCCAATGGCTGACCGCAAATGGACCGCCAAGATGGTGGAGGACCGCATCGAGGAAGCGGCCGACACCCTGCGCCGCCTGCCCGAGCAGAAGGTCCAGGGGTTCTTCGGCACCTGGCCGCCGGTGGTGCGCGACTTCTGGGAAGCCTTCGGCTGGGAGGAAGCCCGCATCCGCCGTGGCCCGCCCCAGCCCGGCGCCATCGACCGCATGGACGAGGTGATGATCTGGCTCACCTGGCTGGAGGCCGACGATGCCCGCATCGTCTGGCTCCGGGCCTGCCGCACGCCATGGAAGCTGATCACCTGGCGCTTCGGCATGAGCCGCACCACCGCTTGGCGCAACTGGGTCGCGGCCCTGCTCACCATCGCGGCGCGGCTCGACGGCGCATCAACACCGAGGCGAACCGATGACGCGGCGTGAAACAAATCTGTTGAAACATCTTTCCGCTAAACAGGTGAAACAGATTTTGGCATAATCAAGCCTATCCTCAGGAGAGGCACGCGTGAGCGCCGGCACGGCGTTGTACGGGTCCCCCTGGGCCGAAAGTGTATGCTGGCGGCAAAGGCGCCGAACTTCGCTACCGTCAGCCCTCGGATTTGAGTTACCACCCATTCCGGTTACCGCTCCGCAAGCCGCGCGAAGGCCACAGCCTGCGCGCCTTGGGCTTTGGCCCATGCGGTTAGCCGCCGCCGGTAACCGGCCCGATCCGGTTACCGCCTTGTCCGTTACCAGGGTTGACCCGCCCCATGGCCCATCCGCTTCCCGAAGCGGTCGAGCAGATGCCGCTCGACCGGCTGATCCCCTATGCCCGGAACGCCCGGACGCACTCCGACGATCAGGTGGCGCAGATCGCCGCTTCCATCGTCGAATTCGGATGGACCAATCCGGTGCTGGTGGACGGTCAGGGCAACATCATCGCCGGCCATGGACGGGTGCTGGCCGCCAGGCGGCTCGGGCTCGATGTCGTGCCGGTGCTGGTGCTCGACCATCTGACCGACGCCCAGCGGCGCGCTTACGTGCTGGCCGACAACCGGCTTGCCTTGAACGCAGGCTGGGACGAGGAATTGCTGGCGGCCGAACTGCATGCGCTGAACGGCGACGGGTTTGACCTGACGTTGACCGGTTTCGACCAGGCCGATCTCGACCGCCTGATGGCCCCGCTCGATGATGCGCCGGAAGAAAATGGCGATCCGGGTGAGGACCAGGAGGACGACCCGCCCGAGCCGCCCCGTGACCCGGTGTCGCGGTCGGGCGACCTGTGGTGCCTGGGCGAACACCGCCTGCTTTGCGGCAACAGCACCGATCCGGATGCCGTCGCCCGGCTGATGGGTGACGACCGGGCGTCACTGCTGTTCACCTCGCCGCCCTACGGCAACCAGCGGGACTACACCACCGGCGGCGTCAAGGATTGGGACGCCCTGATGCAGGGCGTCTTCGTGCATATCCCCATGGCCGACGACGGCCAGGTGCTGGTCAACCTCGGGCTGATCCATCGCGACAACGAATGGCAGCCCTACTGGCAGGAATGGCTGGAGTGGATGCGCGCCCAGAATTGGCGGCGCTTCGGCTGGTACGTCTGGGATCAGGGACCGGGCCTGCCCGGTGACTGGAACGGACGGCTGGCTCCCGCCTTCGAGTTCGTCTTCCACTTCAATCGCCAGTCCCGCAGGGCCAACAAGACGGTGCCCTGCAAGTGGGCAGGTCATGTACAGGATGCCAAGGGCGGCCTGCGGTCCAAGGACGGCCATGTCGGCGAATGGACCCATGCCGGCCAGGGCGTCCAGGAGACCCGCATCCCCGACAACGTCATCCGCATCACGCGGCACAAGGCGCGCGGCATCGAGACCGAGCACCCGGCGGTGTTCCCGATCAAGCTGGCGGTCTTCGCCATGGAAACCTGGGGCGAGGAAGGCGATCTTGTCTACGAGCCCTTCTCGGGATCCGGCACAACCCTCATTGCCGGGCAGAACACCGGGCGTCGCGTCCGGGCCATGGAACTGGCGCCCGAGTATGTGGATGTGGCGATCCTGCGCTGGCGCGAGTTGTTTCCCGATGCGCCGGTGACCTTGGCCGAAACCGGCCAGACCTTCGAAGTCGTCGCTCTGGCGCGCGGCAAGACGATTAGCGGATAAGGCGGCGCTGCAACAGACTCTGCATGTCGCGGCGACCGTCGAGAACGCAATAGACGATTACCTGCCGGCCGATGATCCGGTAGATCACCCGGTAGGGCTTGTAATGCACTTCCCGGAACTCGGTCATGCCGAGGGGCTCCAGTTCCTTCGGCACGTTGCCGCGTTCCGGAAGTTCCGAGAGGCCTGAGCAGGTTTCCTCCAGGGCGGCGAGCAGGCGATCAGCCTTCTCCACCGCGTCATGGCGAGCGACGTAGAAATAGATGTCCTCGATGTCCCGCTCGGCGTCCTCGGACAGCAGTACCTCGAAGGTCACGGCCGGGCCTTCTTTACCCGGTCCCGGATCCCGGCGAAGGCCTCGGCCGCCGGCCGGACCTTACCTTCGTCGACCGCCTTGCCGGTCAGGGCCAGCACCTTGAGCAGGGCCAGGGTCTCCTGGGTCTGCTCGTAGGCGCCGATGTCCTGGAGCACCGCCTTGGCCTCGCCGTGCAGCGTGATGATGACCGGCTCCTGATTGTCGGCCAGCCCGCGAATGACCTCCGGGGCATGGGCCTTCAGGTAGCTGATCGGCTTGACCTGTTCCGAAAGTTTCATCGTCGGCTCCATTACGCTGTTCCGACCAAAATATAGTCCGAATTTAGTCCACTGGAAAGCCTCCCATGCCCCATGAACCCCGCCAGGTCGAGCATTGGCCGGTCGAGCGGCTGCTGCCCTATGCCGCCAACGCCCGTACCCACAGCGACGAACAGGTGGCGCAGATCGCGGGATCGATCGCCGAGTTCGGCTTCAACGTCCCCTGCCTGGTGGACGATCGCGGCGTGCTGATCGCCGGCCATGGCCGTCTGATGGCGGCGCGTCGTCTCGGGCTGGCCGAGGTGCCGGTGATCCGGCTCGGCCATCTCACCGATGCCCAGGCCCGCGCCTTCCGCCTGGCCGACAACCAGATCGCGCTCAATTCCGGCTGGGACGATGCGCTGCTGTCCGCCGAACTGGCCCGCCTGCGCGAGGACGGCTTCGACCTCGATCTGCTCGGCTTCTCCGACGACGATCTTGATCGCCTGATGGCCGAGGAATCCGGAGAGGGGCCGGGAGACGGGAACGAAGATGATGTGCCCGATCCGCCCGCCGATCCCATCACCCGCCCCGGCGATCTCTGGCTGCTGGGAAAGCACCGGCTGCTCTGCGGCGACGCCACCGTCGCCACCGATGTCGAGCGCCTGCTGGCCGGAGCGGAGCCGCACCTGATGGTGACCGACCCGCCCTATGGCGTCGATTACGATCCCGGCTGGCGCAACGAGGCCGGGGTCTCGGCCACCCCCCGTACCGGCAAGGTGACCAACGACCACCGCGCCGACTGGCGCGAGGCCTGGGCGCTGTTCCCCGGTGACGTGGCCTATGTCTGGCACGCGGGCGTCCACGCCCGAACCGTCGCCGAGAGCCTGGAGGTCTGCGACTTCCGCATCCGCTCCCAGATAGTCTGGTCCAAGCCGCGCTTCGTGCTGGGGCGCGGCGACTACCACTGGCAGCACGAGCCGTGCTGGTATGCGGTGCGCGAAGGCGCCACCGGCCATTGGCAGGGCGCCCGCGACCAGGCCACCGTCTGGTCCATCGGCCATGACGGTGAGGAGGACGAGGCCACGGTCCACGGCACCCAGAAGCCGGTGGAATGCATGCGCCGCCCGATCCTCAACAACAGCGCCGAGGGGGACGCCATCTACGAGCCCTTCTGTGGCAGCGGCACCACCCTGATCGCCGCCGAGACCACCGGGCGCGTCTGTCTCGGGATCGAGATCGATCCCCGCTACTGCGACGTCATCGTCGAACGCTGGCAGAGGCTCACCGGCGGCAAGGCCATCCTGGAGGCGGACGGCAGTGCCTTCGATGACCTCGCCACGAAACGCGAGGCGGCATGAGGCAGTCCCGCCGCATGTCCCTGGCCGAGGCGATCGCCAATGTGGCCGTCGGCTACGGCATCGCCGTCGCCACCCAGGCCCTGGTGTTCCCGCTGTTCGGGCTGCACGCCAGTCTGTCCGACAATCTCTTGATCGGGGCGATCTTCACCGTGGTGTCGATCGTCCGCAGCTACAGCCTGCGTCGCATCTTCGAGGCGATCCGGGTTCGCGGCTGGTGAACGTGATGCCGCCGCCCTCTTGGCGGCGGCGACATCGGTTTGGCTTCGCGGGCTCATCCGGGGATGCGGTAGACTCGCCCCCGATCATCGACCTTCTCGCTGGTCACGGTGAGGCCCAGTTTCTTCTTGAGCGCCCCGGCGATGGCCCCGCGCACCGTATGCGGCTGCCAGCCGAAGGCATCGACGATCTCGGCGATGCTGGCGCCCTCGGGGCGCTTCAGCATGCCGATCAAGGCCCCCTGCTTGCTGCCCTCTCGGGTCTTGCGGGCCGGCGTTACGTCCGCCGCCCTGGTCGCCCCGGTCTCCTTGATGCCGAGGAGGCTCAAGGCGGCATCGGTGGCGACCAGCGTCGTCCCATGGCCATCGCCGGTTTCGCGCCAGAAAGGCTCGCCGCGCTGGGCGTCGACTTCCTCGACCAGCCCCTTGGCGATCAACCCGTCGACCACCTTGGTGGCGGCCCCGCCCTTGAGGTGGGCCGGAAGGGGCTGCACGAGGTTGCCATCGCGTTGGACTGCGGCGGTGAGGACGACCAGTTGGGTGTCGGTGAGCTTGGTCATGATCTTGTTCTCCTGCTGAAGGGGGCTGGACCATCCTTGCCCCGTCACCACCCCGAGCCCCGCCGGGCAAACCCGGTCGGGGCCAAGACGGGGGCGTTGCCCTATTCGGCGTGCTCACCCTCGTTGAAGGCGCTGTCGGTGATGCGCTTCAGCAGTTCGGCGTAGTGGCCCAGGGTGCCGACGTGGCCCCAGTTGATCTCGTCGGGGCTCCAGTTGAAGTGCTCGTCGCTCAAGTCACGAAGCCGGGCGAGCATGGTGTCGATCTCGGCCTTCTTGGCCAGGAAGGCGTCCAGGGCCTGGGTGTTGTCGTGGCGTTTGTTCATGGCGTCCTCCATCCTTTGATGGACACATGAAGGCGCTGCTCCGCGCCTCTATCAACTGATTAACAGCCTAATTTGATTGCTCTTTTTCCAAGGATTCGAGCATGGGATTGTCCGTCCGCGCTTACGCCCGTCATCGAGGCGTGAGCCACGTCGCGGTGCTGAAGGCCGTCAACGCCGGACGCATTGCGCGGGAGCCGGACGGCACCATCGACCCGGTCAAGGCCGATGCCGCCTGGGACGCGGAAACCGATCCCGCCAAGCGGCCGAAACCGAAGTCGAAAGCCGCCAACCCCGCTCCTCTGGCACCGACGCCATCGGCGCCAGTGCGCGAGTCGGTCGGCGGCGCCCCTGGGACATCGTTCACCCAGGCGAAGACCATGCATGAGATCGCCAAGGCCCAGCGTGCCCGCATCCAGGTCCAGCGTCTCAAGGACGAGGTGATCGATCGGCCGCGCGCGTTGGCGCTGGTGTTCCGGCTGGCCCGTCAGGAGCGGGATGCCTGGATCAACTGGCCGGCCCGGGTGTCCGCGCAGATGGCCGTCGAACTGGGGGTCGATCCCCACCGGATGCAGAAGGTGCTGGAAGCGAATGTCCGAGGCCATCTCGCAGAGCTTGCCGACATCCGTCCCGAGTTCCGCTGAAGTTTACGGGTTCGATGGCGCAGACGGTGTCTTGCGCGCATGGACCGATGGACTGACGCCTGACCCGGTTCTGACCGTTTCCGAATGGGCCGACCGGCATCGCATGCTGTCGTCGCGCGCCTCGGCCGAGCCGGGGCGTTACCGCACCGCCCGCACGCCCTACATGCGCGCCATCATGGATGCGCTGTCGCCCAGCCATCCGGCGCGCCGCGTGGTGTTCATGAAGGCGGCGCAGGTGGGCGCCACCGAGGCCGGCAACAACTGGATCGGCTTCATCGTCCACCATGCGCCGGGCCCGATGCTGGCGGTCCAGCCGACCGTGGAACTGGCCAAGCGCTTCTCGCGCCAGCGGGTCGATCCGCTGTTCGACGAGACGCCGGAACTGCGCGAGCGGGTCAAGCCGTCGCGCGCCCGGGATTCCGGCAACACGATCCTGTCGAAGGAGTTTCCGGCGGGGCTTCTGGTCATCACCGGCGCTAACAGCGCGGTGGGCCTGCGCTCCATGCCGGCCCGCTATCTGTTCCTCGATGAGGTGGACGCCTATCCCCCCTCGGCCGACGAGGAGGGCGATCCCGTCGCCCTGGCAGAGGCCCGCACCCGCACCTTCTCCTGGCGGAGCAAAGTGTTCCTGGCCTCGACGCCGACGACCCATGGCGTGTCGCGTATCGAGCGGGAATATGAGGCGTCCGACCAGCGGCGCTACTTCGTGCCCTGTCCGCATTGCGGCCATTTCCAGTGGCTGAAGTTCGAGCGCCTGCGCTGGGAGAAGGGACGTCCGGAGACGGCCCGCTACATGTGCGAGGCCTGCGACGGCGAGATCGGCGAGGGCCACAAGGAAGCCCTGATGGCGGCGGGCGAATGGCGTCCCACCGCCGAGGCGGCCGATCCCGGCACCGTCGGCTTCCACCTGTCGGCGCTCTATTCGCCGGTAGGCTGGCTGTCCTGGGTGGACATCGCCCGCATGTGGGAAAACGCCCAGGGATCGATCGAGGCCATCCGCAGCTTCAAGAACGGCGTGCTCGGCGAAGCCTGGATCGACCGGGGCGAGGCTCCCGATTGGGAACGGCTCTACGAGCGGCGCGAGGACCGGCTGATGGGCGTGGTGCCCATGGATGGCCTGATCCTGACTGCCGGGGCCGACGTGCAAAAGGATCGCATCGAGGTCGATGTCTGGGCCTGGGGGAAAGGCTTCTCCAGTTGGCTGGTCGACCACATCGTGCTCGACGGCAGCCCCGGACGGGCGGAGGTCTGGCAGTCCCTGTCGGCTCTGCTGTCGCGGACCTGGCCGCACGAAAGCGGCGCACGGCTCGGGCTGGCGCGCCTCGCCATCGACACCGGCGGCGAATTCACCGCCGAGGTCTACGCCTGGTCCCGCCGTCAAGGCATCGGCCAGGTGATGCCGGTCAAGGGCTTCGATCGCTTCAACCGCCCGGCCCCGGTGTCGGGACCGTCCTACGTGGATGCGACCGAAGGGGGGCGGAAGCTCCGGCGCGGCGCCAAGCTGTGGTCGGTGGCGGTCTCCACCTTCAAGGCCGAGACCTATCGCTGGCTGTGGCTGTCGCGCCCGACCGACGAGGAACTGGCCGGCGGTGCCCCCTATCCCGGTGGCTATGTCCACCTGCCGCGCGGCGTCGACGGCGAATGGGTCAAGCAACTGGTCGCCGAGCAATTGGTGACCGTGCGCGACCATCGCGGCTTCGACAAGCACGAATGGCGCAAGCTGCGGGAACGCAACGAGGCGCTGGATTGCCGGGTCTATGCCCGCGCCGCCCTGTGGGTGGCGGGCGCCGACCGCTACGGCGAGGCGTTCTGGGACCGGCTGGCGGGCCAGTTGGCAACCGCCGTGCCCGATGATGACGAACCGATCGAAACCGAAGAAACGACGCGCCCCCTGGCCGGCGTGGTGCGAGCCCCCTCGCGCCGCCGCCGCGCGGTGGTGAGCACTCCCTGGATGACGGAATGACCATGCCGACCCTGGCCGATCTCGAAACCCGGCTCGACGAGTTGGAGCGCAGCCGCATGAGCGGCATTGCCCGCGTCAGCTACGAGGGCCGCACTGTCGAATACCGGGGGCTGGTCGAGATCGACCGCGCCATCGCCATTCTCAAGGGGCAGATCGCCGCCCTGGGAAGCAAGAAGCCGGTGCGCCAGGTGCGCCTCTATCAGGACGGCAAGGGCCTGTGATGAAATCCTTCCTCCGCCGTCTCGGCTTGGCCCCCAAAGCCCGGCTGGAAAGCGCCATGCGCTCGCGCCGCCTGGCCTCCTGGGTGCCGCCGGTCCGCAACATCAACACCCATGTGGTGGCGGACGGCGATCTCACCCTGCGCCGCGCCCGCGAGATCGTGCTCTCCAGCCCGCTGGCCACCAACGCCTGCGAGGCCTTCGTCGCCAACGTGGTGGGTTCCGGCATCAAGCCAGCCCCCCTAGTCGAGGACAAGGAGGCCCGCCGCCTGATCCGCAAGGTCTGGCGACGCTGGACCGACGAGGCCGACGCCGATGGCCTGACCGACTTCTACGGCCTCCAGGCCCTGGTCGCCCGCGAGGTGTTCGTCGCCGGAGAATGCTTCGTGCGCCTGCGTGCCCGCCGCCCCGAGGACGGGCTGGTGGTGCCGTTGCAGCTTCAGCTTCTCCAGGCGGAGATGCTGCCGCTCGGCAAGACCGAAACGGCGCCGGGCGGCAACGCCATTCGCTGCGGCATCGAATTCGACAAGATCGGGCGGCGTGTCGCCTATTGGTTCCTGCGCCGCCATCCCGGTGACGAGACCGACCGGACCTATTCGCCCGAGCAGTTCGTCCGGGTGCCGGCCGACGAGGTTCTGCACATCCGCAAGCCGATGGAGGCGGGCCAGCTTCGCGGCCTGCCGCACATCACCCCGGCCCTGGTGCGGCTGCACCAGATGGACCAGTACATGGACGCCCAGGTGGAGCGCCAGAAGACGGCGGCCCTGTTCGTCGCCTTCGTGGTCAAGAACGCGCCCGAGGATGCGCTGCTGAACGAGATGGAGGGCGAGGACGGCGACGGCATCGCCCGCGCTCCCCTCCAGCCCGGCACCATGCAGGTTCTGCTGCCCGGCGAGGACATCCGCTTCTCGACCCCCACCGGGGTCGGCAGCGACTTCGAGCCCTTCCGCTACCGGGCAGATCTCGACACCTCGGCGGCCATGGGCGTGCCCTATGCCACCGCCACCGGCGACTACAGCCGGGGCAACTTCTCCAGCCAGCGGCTCGGCATGATCGAGTTCCGCCGCCGCATGGTGCAGATGCAGCATGCTGTGTTCGGCTGGCAGCTCTGTCGGCCGGTCTGGTTGCGCTGGATGAAAGATGCAGTGCTCTCCGGCGCGCTCGATCTGCCGGGCTATGCCGAGGATCCGCGCGCCTTCCTCGACGTGGACTGGAAGCCGCCCAAGTGGGAGTGGATCGATCCCCTGAAAGACGCCCAGGCCGAGAAGATGGCCCAGGACGCCGGCTGGAAGGCCCGCTCCGACATCATCGACGAACTCGGCTACGACGCCGAGGAAGTGGACGGGCGCATCGCCGCCGACCAGGAGCGGGAACGCTCGCTGGGGCTCGAATTCGGAAAGGGGGCCGGTGAGACGCAAGGTGCCCGCATGACCCCGGACCAGCCGGATCAGCCAGATCAACAGGATCAACCCGATCCGCCCGACAACAAGGAGTGACCCATGAGGTCTTGGTACGACATCCGCGACGCTGCGAGTGGTGACGCGGAAATTCTGATCTATGACGAGATCGGCGCCTTCGGCATCACCGCCAAACAGTTTGCCGACGACCTGAAGTCGGTGGGCAAGGCGGCCAGGATCACGCTGCGCATCAACAGCCCCGGCGGCTCGGTCTTCGACGGTCTCGCCATCCACAACAGCCTGAAGCGCCTCTCGGCCAGGAAGACGGTATGGATCGACGGCATCGCCGCCTCGATCGCCAGCGTCATCGCCATGGCCGGGGACGAGATCGTCATGCCCGAGAACGCCATGATGATGATCCACGACCCGGCCGGCATCGTGGTCGGCACCGCCCCGGAGATGCGCGCCATGGCCGAGGCCCTGGATCGCATCAAGGGCGGACTGGTTTCCGCGTACCGGGATCGCACCCGCAAGCCCGAGGCCGACATCGAGCAGTTGATGGCCGCCGAGACCTGGCTGACCGCCAACGATGCGGTCGCGGCCGGCTTCGCCGACCGGGTGGACAAGCCGATCCGCGCCACCGCCCGCTTCGATCTCTCCCGCTTCCGCAATGCTCCGGCCGTGCTGGCCGACGAACACTTGGCCGACGACCCCCTGAAGGAGGACTCCATGCCCGACGCCGCACCCCCGGCGCCCGCGACCGAGATGGCGCCGGCACCTGACCCGATGCCCGGTCCCGAAACCGTCGAAGCCCGCGTGCGGGCCGAGACGCTGGCCTATGCCCGCGAAGTCTCCGACCTCTGCGCCCTGGCCGGGGTGCCCCAGCGGGCCGCCGCCTTCATCGCCGCCGCCACGTCTCTTTCCGAGGTCCGCAATGCCCTGATCGAGGCCCGGGCGCGTGCCGACGAGCAGGCGGTGATCGACGGCGGACGCGATCCCCGCACGCCCAAGGCCCCACCCGCCGATCACGGCTGGGGGCCGGTCATCGCCCGCATGTTTTCGACCAAGCAGGAGTCCTGATCCATGACCGTTCTCACTGAAGGCAAATACGCCGCCGACTTCGTCGTTTCCGAGGCGAGCGGCACCCGTTCCCGTGACGCCGTCACCATCGCCCAGAGCGCGGTCCTGGAGCCCGGCACCGTTCTGGGCAAGATCACCGCCTCGGGCAAGTACATCGCGCTCGATCCCGCCGCCGTAACCGGTGCCGAGACCGCCGCCGGCCTGCTGCGCTCTGGCGTCGACGCCACCGCCGCCGACGTGTCCGCTGTGGCCATCCTGCGTGACGCCGAGGTCAACGGCGCAGAACTGGTCTGGCCGGACGCCATCACGCCCGAGCAGCAGGCGGCCGCTATCGCCGAACTCGCCGCCCTCGGCATCATCGTTCGATAAGGAGCCCCTTCATGCCCACCCTCGACATCTTCAACAACGATGCCTTCTCGGCGGTCCAGCTCACCGGCGCCGTCGAGAAGATCCCGTACCGGCCCCAGTTCCTGGGCTCGCTCGGCATCTTCGATCCGGTGCCGGTGCGCACCACCACCATCGCCATCGAGAAGCGCGAGAATACGCTGGCCCTGATCAAGACTTCCGACCGGGGTGCGCCCCTGGAGGAAGGGACCACCACCAAGCGCGACATCCGCGACTTCCGCACCACCCGCATCGCCAAGGGCGACCGCATCAATGCCGACGAGGTCCAGAACATGCGGGCCAGCGGTTCGGAGACCGAGTTGCAGACGGTGCAGGCGGAGGTGGCGGGCCGCATGGAGCGGCTCAAGGAGGACATGGAGCTCACCTGGGAGAACATGCGGCTCGGCGCCGTCCAGGGCATCGTCACCGATGCCGACGGCTCGGTGCTGATGGACTGGTATGACGCCTGGGGCATCAATCAACCGGCCGAGATCAACTTCGCCCTCGACCAGGCCGCCACCGATGTGCGCAAGAAGTGCGCGGGCGTGGTGCGCTCCATGACCAAGGTGGCCAAGGGCGCCTGGGGGCCGGGGGTGCGTATCCATGCGCTGTGCGGCGACGCCTTCTACGACGATCTGATCGGCCACGAGGCGGTGAAGGAGACCTACCGCAACTGGGCCGCCGCCGCCGACCTGCGCCAGAACATGGCCTTCGAATCCTTCCCCTTCGGCGGCATCGTCTTCCACAACTTCCGTGGCACCGACGACGACACCACGCTCGCCATCGGCCAGGACAAGGCGAAGTTCTTTCCCGTCGGCGCCCGTGGGGTATTCCAGACCGCCTGGTCGCCAGCCGAGTTCTTTGACTTCGTCAACACGCCGGGCCGGGACCTCTACGCCATCACCATCCCCGATCGAGACCGCAATGCCTGGGTACGGGTCGAGCTCTACAGCTATCCGCTCTTCATCTGCACCCGCCCGGAGATGCTGCTCCGCGCCAAGCGGGCTTGATCCATGTCAGCCTTCGCATCTGCCATCGACGCCTTGTTCGCCGATCCCAACATCGCCCGCACGGCCCTCTACCGTCCAGGCGGGATCGGCGACGGGATGCCGGTGCGGGTGATCGCGAAACGGAACGACCAGGTCTCGGAGTTCAGCGACATCAGCGTAGTGTCGGCGACGGCGCGGTTCGATCTGCGCGTCTCGGAAGTGCCGACCCCGGCCGAGGGCGACACCATCACCTTGGACGGCGAGACCTTCGTCATCCAGGGCGAGCCGCTCTGCGATACCGAGCGTCTGGTCTGGACCTTGGACACGAGGCCGGCATGAAGCAAGAGGCGAGGACGGGCGAAGCCCGGACAGGGACATGAGAATCGCCGCCGCCATCGAGGGCGACCTCACGCGCTTCCTTGCCGACGAATTGAAGGCCGGGGAGGAGGCGGTGTCGGCGGGGATCCGCGAGGCGACCAACGGCCTCAAGCTCGACCTGCGGAGCCAGATCGTCGGCTCAGGGTTAGGCCAGCGCCTTGCCAACACCTGGCGCAGCGAAATCTACCCCAAGGGCCAGAACAGCATCCGGGCCGCCGGGCTGGTGTTCAGCAAGGCACCCAACATCGTCCGGGCCTATGCCGACGGCGCGGTGATCCGCTCCAAACACGGCTTCTTCCTCGCCATCCCGACGCCGGCCGCCGGGAAGTACGGCGACGGCAAGCAGAAGATGAACCCCGGCCTGTGGGAACGGATGCACGGGGCGCGGCTCAAGTTCGTCTATCGGCGGCGGGGACCATCGCTACTGGTCGCCGACAACTTGCGCGCCCGCACCGGCAAGCGGGGCGGCTTCGCCAAGGCCAGTGCCTCGGCCCTTCGCACCGGTCGGGGGCTCGCCACCGTGCCTATGTTCATCCTGGTGCCCCAGGTGACGATCCGAAAGCGCCTCGACGTGGACGGCGCCGCCAACAAGTGGCTCGCCGCCCTGCCGGGGCTGGTGGTGCGCAACTGGCGCGACCTTGGACGGGGATAGGCCATGACCCGACGTGAAGAGGTGCTGACGGCGCTGCTCGGGCGCCTTCAGGCCGTGCCTGCCGTCACCGTCAAGCGCGAGGAACCGCTGCCGGAGAAAGTGCCGGCCGGTAGGCTGGTGATCCTGCGGGACGGCGATCCGGGCGAGCCCGAGGTGCTGCTGTCGCCGCTCACCTATCTCTGGCAGCACCGGGCCGACATTGAGGTCATCGTCCAGACGGCCCCGATCGAGGCCCCGGCAGCGCTCGACGTCCTGCTGGCCGAAATCGGCTCCGCACTGTCCGCCGACCGCACCCTGGGCGGTCTTATCGACTGGGTCGAATGGTCGGCGCCGCAGACCCGTGACCTTGCCATCATTGGGGCCGCCGGCCTCAAGGGGGCGGTGGTGACCGTGACCCTGCATTACGCTTCCAGCGATCCGCTGGCCTGACCGTCTTTCATCATCGGAGGTTCCCATGGCTCGTGCCTATGGCGCGAACGCTCAAGTATTGGCCGCGTTCGAGACCACCTACGGCGTCGCCCCCGCCTCGGGCTTCGTCAAGTTCCCCTTCGTCTCCTCATCGCTCGGCTCCGAACAGGGGCTGATCGACAGCGACATCCTGGGCCAGGGCCGCGATCCGGCGGCACCAAGCCGCGACGTCATCAAGGTCGAGGGCGACATGGTGGTGCCGGTCGATCTGCGCTTCTTCGGCCACTGGCTGAAGGCGCTGCTGGGGGCGCCGAACACCACCGGCACCGATCCCTACGACCATGTTTTCGGGTCGGGCGCCATGGCGCTGCCCAGCCTTTCGGTCGAAGTCGGCATGCCCGAGGTGCCAGCCTTCTTCCTGATCGGCGGCGTGCGCCTCAATTCCATGGCGCTCAACTTCCAGCGCTCGGGCCACGCCAACGCGACCTTCAACGCGATCGGCCAGGGAGAGGAGCGCTTTGCCGCGTCCCAGGCCGGCACGCCCGCGACGCATCCCTTCAAGCGCTTCGGCCAGTTCCAGGGGCAAGTGAAGCTGGATGGCGCGCCCCTCGCCAATCTGACCGGGGCGAGCCTGACCTACACCAACAACCTGGAGCGGATCGAGACCATCCGCTCGGACGGCAAGATCGACGGGGCGGATCCGACCATCGCGGCGCTGACCGGCGCGATCGAAGTCCGCTTCGCCGACACCGCGCTGCTCGACAGGGCCACCTCGGGCGACCCGGTGGCCCTGGAGTTCGCCTACGTGATCTCGGCGACCGAGCAGTTGGTGATCGAGGCCCACGAGGTCTACCTGCCCAAGCCGAAGCGCGCCATCTCCGGTCCCGGCGGCGTGCAGGCCAGCTTCGACTGGCGGGCGGCCAACAATTCCGCCGCCGGCCGGATGATGGCCGTAACCCTCACCAACGATGTGGAGAGCTACTGATGATCAAGCTGGGTAACCGCGAGCCCGTCTGGCTCGACCTGGCCGACGGCGTCCGCCTACAGGTCCGCCCCATCACCACCCCGGCCTACGCCATGATCCAGGCCCAGGCCGAGAAGGTGTTCGACGACTGGGCCGCAACCCGCGCGGAAGCCGAGGGGCTCGATCCCGGCGACGAACCTGTCCGGCGCGGCTTGATGCGGGCGCTGATGATCAAGGGGCTCGCCCTCTACGCCGTCATCGCCTGGGAGGGGATCGACGCGCCCGTGACCGACGACACGGTGGCCGCCTTCATCGACGGCCATCCCCTGCTGGCGGCGCTGTTCTATCACCGCTATCTGGCGCCTTTGGAAGAGCGGGCCGCCGAGGGAAACGCATCCGGGCCCGCGCCGCATGGCATTTCGGCGGGGGCCCTGGATATTGCCGGGGATGCCGGGAAAACGGCTGCTCCTGCGGCGACGCCTGCCCCTACCGCCAATCCGAGCCCCTGACCGAGGCGGGCTGGCAGACCTGGGACATCCTGCTGCGGGTCGCTGGTCAGCTTCGCTTCGCCCCCGGCGGCGCGGTGGTCGGCATCGACATGGCCGTCGCCTTGCGTCTCTCCGACGCCCTGGGATTTGACACCGCCGCCGTCGCCGACCTGCTGCCCGAGGCAGAAGCCGGATTGCTGGAAGGGCTCGCGCGCCTGCGCACCGAGAACCAAACCACATGAGCGAACGCAGTCTCACCATCCGCCTGGCCGTCCGCGACGGCGAGGTGGTCCGGCGCGCCCTGGTCCAGTTGGGCGACGAGGGCAGCCGGGCGCTGGCCCGCATCGAGAACGCCGCCAAGCCAGCCTCGCGCGGCCTGCTGGCCATCAACGAGGTGACCTCGGCGGCCAGGGGGCA
>JAMOBD010000053.1 GCA_039908345.1 Magnetospirillum sp. WYHS-4 | reverse complement strand
ATGCGCAAGGCCATGGCCGCGGGCGATCCCGTCGACCTGGTCATTCTCGATCTCATGCTACCCGGCGAAGATGGCCTGACGCTGGCCCGCGAACTGCGCTCCCAATCCTCCTCCATTCCGGTCATCATGCTGACCGGCAAGCAGGATACCGTGGACAAGATCGTCGGCTTGGAACTGGGGGCCGACGACTATATCACCAAGCCCTTCGACCAGCGCGAACTGCTGGCGCGCATCCGCAGTGTGTTGCGGCGCGCCCAGGCGGCAGTGGAAACCGCCCCTGCCGCAACGCTCGCCAACGGCGACGACAAGCATCGCATGGGCCGGTTCGCCGGCTGGCGAATCGATTTCGGCCGGCGTGACGTCGCTTCTCCAACCGGCCAGACCGTTCATTTCACCACCCACGAATTCAACCTCCTGGCTTTCCTGGTGCAACGCCAAGGCCGTGTGGTGACCCGCGACCAGATCCTGGACGAAGTCTGCGACCGCAGCGCCGAACCCTTCGACCGCAGCGTCGACGTCCTGGTCGGCAAGGTGCGCCGCAAGCTGAACGACGACCCGCGCGAGCCGGCTTTCATCAAGACCATTCGCGGCATCGGCTACATGTTCGTCGAACCGGTAACCTACGAACAGACGTAGCGCTCCTCTTCCGCGTTACAATTCTTCACCGTCCCTTCCTCCGAACATCATCCTGCACTTACATTCCAGGCCTATCCTTCTGGGAACGCTCGCAATATGGCGATGGTTTCCGGAGACATCCCTCTACCGGAAGGTTCGCCGGAGCAAGGAGACGTCTCCCATGGAGGAACGGGAAGTCCTTGAGTTGGCTGTGGATACGATCAAGGCGCTCGCCATCGCGGGGGCTCTCCTGGGGCTGTGGCTGGCCACCCGCGGCAACCGGGACGGCGCTTGGCGGTACATCCTGGTTGGGCTGACGCTGGTCCTGTTCGGCACCCTCGTCCACACCCTGGCCGACGCTAGGCATCTCGTTGGCTCGACGGTTATCGTCCTGCTTGAGGTAGGATTCGGCTACCTGGGCGGCATTGCCTTCACGGCCTTCGGCATCGCGGCCCTGTACGAGGAACGGCGCCGCCAGCCCGATGCCGAACGTCTGAAACTTCTTGCCGAAGCGGTCGACGGGTGGCGCGACGGGTTCGCGCTATGGGATACCGAAGGGCGCCTGGTGGTCTGCAACGACGCTTACCGCCGGCTCCTTCCTGCCGGGGCGGGCGACGTGGGACCGGGTATCGAGTTTTCCACTCTGGTCCGTCAGATGGTCGCCAGCGGCGACATCCGGGTTGACGGCCCGGCGGCCGACTGGATCCTCAACCGCGGCCAAGGGTCGGTCCAACTCCAGCTCAAGGACGGACGCACGTTGCTGGCCAGCGACCGCAAGACCCGCGAGGGTGGGATCATCTGTATGCTGGCCGATATCTCCGAGCGCCGCGAGAACGAAATCCGCCTCCAGCGCGCCAAGGAACAGGCGGAAATGGCCAACCGGGCGAAGGTCGAGTTTCTGGCCAACATGAGCCATGAACTGCGCACGCCGCTGAACGCGGTGATCGGCTTTTCGGAAATGTCGCTGTTGGAACTGCACGGCCCGCTGGGAGCCTCCTACAAAGGCTACCTGGAGAACATCCGCAAGGCGGGCGTGCACCTGCTGGAAATCATCAGCGACATCCTGGACGTCTCACGCATAGAGACCGACGTGCTCGACATGAAACAGGAAAGGATCGACATCCGCGCGGTAATCGGCTCGGCCCTGCGCTTGGTCCAGCAACGCGCCGCCCGCAACCGCACGCGGCTGCTCGACAACGTTTCCGGAAACCTGCCCCAGGTCTATGGCGACCCCATGCGGGTACGCCAGATCCTGTTGAACCTGTTGTCCAACGCCGTGAAATTCACCCCCGAAGGGGGCGAGGTCAGCGTCGACGCCGGCCTGGATGCCGATGGCGGACTCGCGATCACCGTCCGCGACACCGGGGTCGGCATGGACAGCGAGGACATCCCCAAGGCAATGGAACCCTTCAATCAACTGGAAAGCGTCCTCGAACGCCGCCACGAGGGTACGGGCCTGGGTCTCTATCTGGCGCGCCAACTCGCCCAGGCGCATGACGGCACCCTGGTCCTGGAAAGCCGCAAGGGCAAGGGGACGACGGCTACGGTCCGCTTCCCGCGGGAAAGGTTGCGGCCCAGGCCCGACGAGAATGGAACCATCATGGGAGAAGCGTCATGACCTTCGCTTGCTCCACGACTGACAAGACCATCCTGCTGATCGAGGATTGGATCGGCCACGCCCGCCTGATCCGCATGGCCCTGGCCGAGGCCGGGGTCGACCTGCCCGTCATCCACGTCATCGACGGCAAGCAGGCGGCGTCCCTGCTGTTCACCCGGAACGGGCAGGCTCTGCCGTCCGTAATCATGCTCGATCTATCCCTGCCCGACATGCCGGGCGGCGACCTGCTCGCCCGCATCCGCCATGATCCGGATACCCGTGGTTTGCCGGTGATAGCCCTGTCGGCGGCGGACATTCCCGAGGACCGGCAGTGCTGCCTCCGGCTGGGCTGCGAAGGGTTCCTGGTCAAGCCGCCGGACCCGCCGGAAATCAGGGTTGTGTTCGGCCAGCTTGGCCTGCTGGCCCGGGCCGCCGCGGAATAGGCCCTGTTCAGAACATGATGGTCCAGGCCTTGGCGTCGTCTCCCAGGGCGGCCCGTACGTCCTGGATATCCTTCAGGGGGCAGAAGCGCATGTTGGCCTCGCGGCCCGCCCAGTCGTCGGGGAACAGGATCTGCATCATCGATTCCGCATCCTGGGCGATCATCTTGAAGGGTTCCTTGATGATCGGATTCTTCTTGGCGCCGGCGAAGTGCAGGAACCAGGAATTCCGGAAGGCGGCGTTGGCGCAAAGAAACAGCATTTCCGGATTGCGCTTCAGGATTTCCAGGTTGAACAGGAAGGGATAGTTGCGCGCCACCTCGTGCGCCCAGGCCAGGTTGAAGCGGCGATCCAGGTATTCGGCGCGGTCGGCCACCTGCATCTCGTAGGACAGCGGGGTGTTCTCGAAATCGTAGAAGTTCCTGGGGTACTTGGCATAGATCTCGGCCAGCCAGTCCGCGTGGCGGCGCGGATTGAAGACCAGCACCCCCGTGTTGATGAATCGGCCGGCCTCGCCGGTGAAGCCGAACATCCTGTGGTATTCGCGAAGATCGCCGTCGGTGGCGATGATCTTTTCCGGCCCCCCCGTCAACTGCCGGGCCATGCATGCGTTCAATAGCAGATAGCGGGTATGCAGGTTGAAGACGTCGTCCGCGTAATGGAAATCGTCCGAGGCATCGACGACGCCGATCTTGTCTTCCTTCATGTGGGAAACGATGCAAGGCGCCTGGCGATAGTTGATGAGGATGTCGCCGTCCACCCAGACCAGCCAGTCGTAGTCGCGCAACTGCGGCACCATGCCGATCAGCAGCTTCTGCCAGTGGATGGATTTCTGCGAGAAGTCGCAGCTCTTGTCGATGGGCTCGGTCAGCATCACCAAGTCGTAGCCGTGGCGATTGCAGTACTCGTTCCAGGTATGGCTGGCGGTCGCCACGAAAGAGCGCACGTAGTCGTCGCCCACCGCCAACGTCACCAGGGCCTTGTGGCTCTTCTGCTCCATGCGGCGTCCTCCCCGCCCCGCAGTCTATCGGTCGCGGGCCGGGGAGGCAACCGGTGCCCTACCTGAGTGCCCTACCTGAGGCCCAGGATGGCCTTGGCTTTGGCGAGCGTGTCCACCGAAGCCTGGTGGTTGCCGGCCTTATGCAATTCCTCGCCCTTCATGCGATAGTCCATGACCTGCTTCCTTTCGTCGGCGCTCAGGGTCATGGCTTTGGGCAAGGCCGCGTCGATCTCGGACATGTCCTTGGGACAGTGGAAGGCGAAGGCCGGCGAGGCCAGGGCCAAGCCGGCGACCGCCGCCAGCACGGACAGCATTGTCTTCATGGAAATCCTCCTGAAAACGCGAATGCGACTGGATTGCGTGAATGTGGGGAGGGCCAGCCGGCGGATCAATACCAGACGCCGGTGATGCGCAGGCGCGGCCGCGCCACCACACGGGGCACGGCCAAAGTCAGGCCGAAGTCCGGCCAGGGTTCCACCACCGCCGGCACCGCCAAGTCGAGCAGCCGGCGAATGCGTTCCTCGGTGGGCGGATGGGTGCGCAGCAGCGACGGGTCGGGCGAGCGCCGGCCGGGGAACAGCAGCCGTTGCCAGATGCCGCCCTCGGCCGAATGGAGCTTCTCCAGCGCCGAGGCGAGCCCGACCGGATCGCCGGTCAGCCCGGCGGCGTCCAGGTCGGCGTCGAACTCGCGAGCCCGCGACAGGGCCAGTTGCAGCAGGCTGCCCAGGCTGGGCGCGAACGTGAGGACGAGGACCAGCAGCCACGGCACCCCTTCCCCCCGCGCCAGCCAGACCGGCAAGACGAAGATCAGCAAGAATAGGCCGGCGAAGGACATGGCGCGCGTCACGCGGCTCATCACGTCCGCCAGGTTCATCAGCCGCAGGTCGCGGTTGCGGATATGGCTGATTTCGTGGGCCAGAACACCGGCCAGCTCGCGCGGGGTCAGCCTGCGCAGCAGACCGTCGGTGACGGCGATGGCCGCCTGGCGCTCGTCGCCGACGGCGAAGGCGGTCGGGACGCTGCTCGGCAGATAGTAGAGGCGGGGCCGCGCCGGAAGTTCCGCCCGGCCGGCCAGCACCGCCAGGATGTCGTAAGCCTCCGGCAGGGCCTCGGGCTGAATTTCCTGGGCCCCGTAGAGCCGCAGCACCAGGCGCGGCGAGACCTGGGGCGTCAGCGCCAGAACCAGCACCCCGCCCGCCACCGCCCAGACGACACCGTCGGCGCCCGCCACCAGCCAAGCCGAAACCGCAAACAACCCCAGCATCCCGCCCATCAGCAGAGCGGTCTGGGCCAGATTGCGCCGCTTGTGGCGCCTTCGTCGCGTCGGATCGAACCTGAAGGTCAGCATGCTCCCATCATATAGGCTCATCCGCGGAGAACATCACTTGCCCTTCCTTAGGAAGAGAACAGAACCGACTGGGCTAAGAGCTTTTCGCCTTCCACGACAATGCGGCCGGAGCGAGAATTCTATCTCCCTTCCGATGGCCCAGGCCAAGTCCGCGATGGTCTTGATGGTCATATTCGATGTGCCGTTCAAACGCCGCGACAGGACGGCCTTGTCGACGTCGAGAAGCCGCGCCAGTTCCGCCTTCGGTTTGCCGGTTTCGTCCTGCCAGTCGCGAACCGCGTTATCGATTTCCAGGTGAACCTTGCTCACCAAGTCGACGAACTTCTTCCGGCGCGGAGATATATCAGGCCTATAGGAGTTCATGCACCCTCCCTGTCACATGATCCGGGGCGTCCAGATGCAGATGGGCACGACACGCCGCCATCAACAGTCTGCGCTCCGCCTGCCGCCCGTCGGCTGGATCGAGATGCCAGGCAACCAAACCTCCCGCGGATTCAATATGGGGGATCGTTGCCATTTATGTCAACACGCCTGCAAGAGCCGCCTTTCCCCGATCACGATAGGGCATGCCGCGGGGGCCGTACAGCGAAGTCTTGCGTCGTTCCTCGCGGACAAATCTACCGCTTGCCGGACGCCTTTTCCTCTTCCGCCTTGCGGATGTCGGAGGTGCGGCGCAGGAAGCGTTCGGCCTTGAAGGACGGGATGCGGTAGACCCAGGGCTTGAGGCGGGCGTCCAGCTTGGCGGCTTCCTCGTTGCCTTCGGCGGCGAGCCAGATCCAGTATTCCTGCAACAGCTTGCCGATGCGCAGCTTCACCGTCAGGCCGTCGAAGGTGGTCACCTCGGCCCGCGTCAAATAGGCGTCGCCGATTTCCAGGTCGTCCGCCTTGCGGACGTCGTCCAGCATCAGGTGGCTAAGGCCGGCCATCATGCCGTCCAGGATGTCCTCGCGCTTGGCGGCGACGCCTTTGACCGAAAGATGCTTCTCGTCCGCCGAGGAGCGCGACGCCACCAGGGTCTCGCCGTCCGGGTGGCGGATGGCGATCGAGGCCACCCGCTCGGCGGCCACGTCGACGATCTCCCGTTCCAGCCAATCGGCGCTCCCCTGGCCCAGGTCCACCTGACCTTTGACCAGCCATGCCTGATCCTCGCCGGCGCGGCGAATGTAGAGCCCGCGTTCTCCGCCGCCCACGTCGAACTTGGGCCGACCGACGATGGCGGCGGCCACCTTCTGGCCCTTGGCGTCGAACAGGGTGACTTCTCGAGATGTCGAGTCCTTGAGGCCCGAGTCCTCGACCCCCAGGGCCTTATGATGCTCGGGCAGCTTGGTTTTGGCTTCCAGGATGCGCAAGTCGGCCAGGCCCAGGACCACCGCCCGCACCCGATCCGCACCCACGGGATAGCCGTGGCGTTCGGCCAGGGACCAGCGGCCGTCCTTGCGTTCCAGGGTCAGGGTCTCGCGGCCGCTGGCGATAGCCACCATCTCCACCTGGTTGGCGACATCCAGCAGGGTGGGAAACAGGCGCTCCCCGGCCCCTGCCGATTCCTGGGCGGACGGTCGCAGGAACAGGGCCGCCATCGCCAGAACCAAAGCCAGACCGGCAACGGCGGCGACGATGCGAAAGACCTTGCGGTCCATGTCACGCCTCCTTCCGGCGCCGCCGGACGATCCAGAGAACCAGGGTTCCCAGGCCCAGCAGCAGCGGCAGGCCGGCGATGTTGATGAACTTCAGCCGGGCTTCCAGGGATTCGATGTCGCGCCTGAGTTCGCGCTGGACGGCGCGCAGTTCCTGGCGCACCGCCACCATTTCGGACCGCGACTGGGCGATGGCCGTCTTGTCCTCGGGCGTTACCATGGCCGCCGCTTCGGGACCGTCCTTGCCCTTCTTCTGCAACTGGGCCAGACGGTCCTGCAGGGCCTTCAGCTTGGCCTGAAGCTCTTCCTCCTTGGCCCGGAAGTGGGTCTCGGCCTGCTTGCGGATGTCATCGACCAGGGTGAAGGGCCGATCGGTACGCCCGCGCGCCCGCAGGCCCACCAGGGCGTCGCTGCCCGACAGCACGTCCAGGGCATTGACCACGAAGGCCCCGTTGTCCGCCAGCGGCACCTGGACCTTCTGGCCGAAGAAGGTCCGGGTCTGCACCCAGAAGGCGTCGAACAGCATGTCCGCGTCGGCCACCACCAGCAGGTTGGCCGGCTTGGCGGCTTCCATGAGCTGGGGTCCGGCGGCGGCCTGGGTGGGCTTGCCGGCCTTGTCACGTTCGCTTTCCTTGTAGGCAGGCTTGCCGTCCTTGAAGGCCGTCTTGGGCGATCCGGCGACGCGGGCCGCCAGCACCAGCTTCCTGCCTTCCGGCTTGAAGCCCCGCAAAAGGGCCGGCAGGTCCGGGCTTTCGCCTTGCACCTTGGCGGTGTCGATGGCCATGGAACGCAGTCCGGTGGTCAGCACCGGCGTCGCCTGCAGGCCGGAACCTTCCAGGATTTCCAGGATGCCGGGCGTCGGCATATGCAGCTTCTCGATATCACCGACGACGATGTCGGCGGCATCCAGGTTGGCCTTGCCCAGGCCCAGCCAGGCCACGTGGTCGATGGTCTGCGGCCGCCTGGGGTCGTCGTCCTTGGAAATGCGCAGCGCCGCCTCCAGGTCGCCGGCCACCTTGCCAAGGGTCAGGCGCAGCCCCCAGCTTTCCAGCAGGCGGTTGAATTCCAGCTTGTCGTTGGGCATCACCTGGAGTTCAGGCGGGCCGGAGCCTTCCAGTTCGGCATTGGGATCGACGAAGGCCAGCAGGCTGCCGCCCCTGAGCACGAACTGGTCGATGGCATAAAGGGTGATATCGCTCAGACCCTTGGGATGGACGACCATCAAGGTGTCCACTTCCTTCGGGATTTCGTTGGCGTCGATGGGGATCTCGCGCACCTCGAAGAATTCGCGGATCTGGTCCATGATCGCCCAGCGGCGCTTGGCGCCCATCATGCCGTCCGCTCCCTTACCGTCGATGGGCAGGGTGGACAGCAGACCGACGGTCTTCTTCTTCGGATTCGCGACCGTGTAGATCAGCTTGGTCAGATCGTATTCGACGAAGTTCTCGCGCTCCAGGTTGAAGAAGGGAATGGAGCCTTCCAGGTCGGTGCTGGACACCACCACCAGGCCGAAATAGCCGGAATCTCCGCTTTCCGTGACCGGCACGCCCTGCAGCCCGGCGGCGACCGCGCGGTCCTCGGCATCCGAGAAGGGCTCGGGGTCGTAGAGTTCCAGCTTCAGCCTGCCGCCCGAAAGCTGGGAATAGCGTTCCAGCAACTCGCGCACCCGGCCATAGTACTGGCCGTGGCGGGCGCTGCGCTCGCCCAGGATCTTCGAGAAGTAGAGGCGGGCCGTCAGGGGTTCCTGCAAGGACTTGAGCACCGTGCGGGTGCCGTCCGACAGGGTGAACAGGCGGTCCGCCGTCAGATCGAGGCGCGCCCCCGTCAGCAGGGTGTGGGAAAACAGGTTGACCGCCAGCAAGGTGAAGGCGCCGAGGGCCAGGCCGGCCAGCGCCATCTGGGTACGTCCGAGGTTCTTCATCTTCCCTCCTCCCTCATACCGACTTCTTGAGTTCGACCGCCACGGCGGTGGCGAACAGCCAGAAGGCGATGGTGCTGACGAAGAAGACCAGATCGCGGATGTCGATCACCCCCTTGGTCACCGATGTGAAATGAGTAAGAAAACTGAGGGAGGCGATGGTCTCCACGAGGGCGTCGGGCGCCCAGGCGCGGAAGAAGTTCAGGACCAGTTCCATGCCGCTCATGGTGAACAGGAAGCAGGCCGTGGCGGCGACGATGAAAGCGATCACCTGGTTCTTGGTCACCGCCGACAGGCAAGACCCGATGGCGAGGAAGGCCCCGGCCATCAGGAAGCTGCCCAGATAGCTGGCGACCACGACCCCGTTATCCGGATCGCCCAGGACGTTGACGGTGATCCACATGGGGAAGGTGAGCGCCAAAGCCACCCCGGCGAAGGCCCAGGCGGCCAGGAACTTGCCCAACACCGCCTCGGCGGTGGAAATGGGCAACGTCATCAGCAGTTCGATGGTGCCGGTCTTGCGTTCTTCGGCCCACAGCCGCATGGCTAGCGCCGGTACTAGAAGCAGGTAGAGCCAGGGATGGAACCCGAAGAATCCTTCCAGGTTGGCCTGCCCCTTGGCGAAGAATCCGCCCAGATAGAAGGGGAAGGCCCCGGTCAGGGCCAGGAAGATGACGATGAACACCAGGGCCAGAGGCGTCGAGAAATAGCTCCGCAGTTCGCGCTTGGCGATGACGGCGACGTTACGCATCGGCGCCTCCCTTGTCCTCGGTGGTCTCGCCCTTGGTGATGGCGCGAAAGACTTCGTCCAGCCGGCCGCGTTCCACGGTCAGTTCGCGGGCCGGGACATGCTTGGCCTTGAGCAAGTCGGCCACCTCGGCCAGGCGCGGCTGGCCGTCCAGGGCCGGGACGCGCAGCTTGACGGTGCCGTCCGAGTTAGGAACCACGTCGATGGGAGCGATGGCCTCCAGCTTGGCCTTGGCCTTTTCCACATCGGCCGCGGCGACCGTGACCGCCACGGCATGGTGGTAGGGCATGCGGGCCTGCAGTTCCTCGGCCGTGCCGTCGGCCAGCAGGCGGCCGTGGGCGATGATGACCGCGCGGGTGCAGATCGCCCCCACTTCCTCCAGGATGTGGGTGGAGATGACGATGGCCTTTTCCGCCGCCATCTCGCGGATGACTTCACGAACATGATGCTTCTGGTTGGGGTCGAGGCCGTCCGTGGGTTCGTCCAGGATCAGCACTTCGGGATCGTGCAACATGGCCTGAGCCAGGCCTACGCGGCGCTTGAAGCCCTTGGACAGGGTCTCGATGGGTTGCTTCAGCACGTCGGCCAGCGCCACGATCTCGACCACCCGGTCGATCTGCCGACGCAGGTCGGCGCCCTTGAAGCCGCGAATCTCGCCGATGAAGTCCAGGAACGCCCCGGCGGTCATGTCGCCGTAGGTGGGCGCGCCTTCCGGCAGGTAGCCGATGCGGCGCTTGACCGCCACCGGTTCCTCCACCACGTCGTGGCCGCAGACCCTGGCCGTGCCGGCGGTGGGCGTCAGGAAGCCGGTCACCATCTTCATGGTGGTCGACTTGCCGGCCCCGTTGGGGCCTAGGAAGCCCAGAACCTCGCCGCGCTTGACGGACAACGTGATACCGTCCACCGCGACCAGCGGCCCGAAGTGCTTGGTCAATCCGTTGAGGGCAATCATTTCGGTCATCAGGGCCTTCCCCCTCGCTCCGTTGTCCCGTAGCCGGCCCCCTAGATAGGACGCCGCCTCGCCGATTCGCAAGCCCCCGCCCTACAGGTGGCTGGTCAAGACGACGATGTCTGGCTTGGGAGCGGAGGCCAGGGCGTCCCAAACTTGATCCGCCGTGGCAACGAAGATCAGCAACTCGTTGATCTTGTGGTGACCGAATCCGCCATCGACGATGCGGGCGATCATCGCCTTCAGGGGCTCCCAGTAGCCGTTGACGTCCACCACCACCACCGGCTTGGCATGCTGCTGGAGCTGCTTCCAGGTGAGAATCTCGAACATCTCGTCCAGGGTGCCCAGCCCGCCCGGCAGCACGACGAACCCGTCGGCCTCGTCGAACATCACCGCCTTGCGTTCGTGCATGGACCCGACGACGATCAGTTCCTGCACGCCGGGGTCGCCCACCTCGAAGGCCCTGAGGAATTCGGGGATCACCCCCATCACCTGACCGCCTTCGGCCAGCACGGCGCGCGCCAGCACGCTCATCAGCCCGATGTCGCCGCCGCCATAGACCAAGCGCGTGCCGCGTCGGGCCATCTCGCGCCCCAGGGCTTCGGCCGTCGCGGCGAAGGCCGGGTCGTTCCCCTTTTTGGAGCCGGAAAAGACGCAGAGCGAAGCAATCTTGGTCATGGCCGATCCTTTCGCCTTCCGTATAGGCAATTCGCCCCCTTGGCGAAAGGCCTTTCGCTCCCCATCTTAAGCGACGTTAGCGACACGCCATCCTTTTCCAGGGGGTTAAGCCATGACGTCTTTCGTTCGTTCCATTGCCGCGGCCGCGATGGTCGCGGCCATCGCCGCGCCGGCTTTCGCCGACGAGACCAATCCGAACATCGTCCACCGCCAGGGTATCTATAAGATCGCCGCCGGCCATATGACGTCCCTGAAGGCGATCCTTTTGCTCGGGCTCGACAACAAGGATCACATCTCCTACCACGCCAAGGGACTGCAGCAGGCCTTCGCCCACCATTACAAGCCCTACCCGCCGGGCACCGACAAGGGCGAGACCAAAGCCAAGCCGGAAATCTGGTCCAAGCCCGACGACTTCAAAGCCGCCGCCCAGCAGGCCGGCCAGGCCGTGGGTAAGCTGGTGGACGCCGCCGAATTCAACGACGCGGGCGCCACGGTGGCGGCCTTCAAGGACGTTTCCGCCGCCTGCAAGAACTGCCACGACAAGTTCCGCAAGGACTGACGATTACCTGGGGCGGGAGGCGGCGGCCACCCAGCGGGCCAGTTCCGCCTCCCCCACCTCGCCGGCCGCCACGCCGAGGATCATCCGGACCTCCTCGATCTTGTCCGGATCGAACAGCCAACCGTTGATGTGCAGGAAGATCGGCATGCAAATCAGGCCCGTGCGCTTGTTGCCATCGACGAACGGATGATTGGCTATGATGCCATGGCCCAAGGCCGCAGCCAGTTCCGGAAAGGTCGCCCCCGGCTCGTAATGCCAACGGTTGACCGGCTTGGCCAGTGCGCTTTCCAGGAGGCCCGGGTCACGGATCCCCGTGCCGCCGCCGAACATCGCCAGTTGCTCGTCGTGAATGGCCAGAACCCAGTCCAAGGGCAGCCAGCGCGGCTCGCAGCTCACTTGGCCAACTCGCGCAGGACGTCGCGGTGTTCGCGCATGAACTCGCGCGCGGCCTCCATCGCGTCGGCGAAGGCAGGATCGTAGGGCGTCAGACGCAGGCCTTCCGGTGTGCGGATAAGGAACAGCTTGTCCCCTTCGCTGATCCCCAGATGCTCCAGTTCCGCCTTGGGCAGGATGACGCCCAGCGAGTTGCCGATCTTGCGCAGGTTGACGACATGGGACATGACCACCTCCATCGTTCCACCCAATGTTATAACATCAGGCGATTCGACTCAAGGTCAGGGGCTGATACGCCGCCAGCAGGCGCGGACGCGGCGGTCGGCGCGGTCGTCGGGGGCGACCCAGAAATAGGCGTGCAACCACCGCGCCAGCCGATCGACGGCTTGGCGTTCGACGGCCGAAGCCCCTTCGGGAAAAAGCAGGCGGGCCAGTTCGCGGGCCACGGCCGCCGGTTCAGCCGTGTCGTTGGCGATACGGCAGCAGTCCAGGGCCTTCTGGTAGCGGGCGTAGGCCGCATCGACCTCGGCGAACAGAGCGGGCAGGCTGGTCTCGGCGATCATCCGGCGCTGCTGGTCCAACAATTGGGCGACGCTACGCGCCTCATCATCCGGAGAGAGACCGTCCCGGATGACCTTGGCCAGCATGCGCTCGTGCAGGGCCTCGACGGCCTCAACCCGCAGCAGAGCTTCGGAAAGCTCTTGTTCCTTGAGGCGGGCGGCGGTTTCCAGTTCCAGGAGAAAACGGGCGGCAGGCGACCGCCCCGGCCTGTTGGCATGGCTTCCGGACTTGCGATGCATGGGCAGTCCTCCCGCGTTCGGCCTCCGCAGCCCGCCCGGCTCTTGTGGCCGTTCCGGTTCTGGCTCTTGAACCCGCATAGCAGATGGATCGCCGGGCTGCAATGAAACCTCGGTTAAAATTTGTAAGACGACGCGCTACATTGTCGCCCGTTCGGAACAAGGCAGGAGATTCCATGACCCGCAAGATACGCGTCATCGTGGTCGGCAACGAAAAGGGCGGCAGTGGCAAGTCCACCACCGCCATGCACTTGGCGGTGGGCCTGATGCTGGCGGGACGTCGGGTCGGCTGCCTGGACCTGGATCTGAGACAGCGCAGCCTGGGACGGTTCATGGAGAATCGCGCCACCTTCGCGGCCGCCCGTGGAATCCAGCTCGCTATGCCGGAGTCGCGGCCAGTCGCCGAAGGGGAGGACGCGGACCGGACGGTAAGCGAGGCCCTGGCCTCCCTTCTGGCGACCAACGACTTGGCGATCGTCGATACTCCGGGCAGCGACTCGCCCCTCAGCCGGGCCGGCCATTCCTTCGCCGATCTCCTGGTGACGCCGCTCAACGACAGCCTGGTGGACCTGGATGGCCTGGCGCGGGTCGATCCGGAGAAGATGGCGGTCAAGGGGCCCAGCCACTATGCCGAACTGGTCTGGCAGCAGAAGCTGCGGCGCGCTCAGCGCGATGGCGGATCGCTCGACTGGGTGGTGCTGCGCAACCGCCTGTCCCATCTGGACGCCCACAACAAACGGGAAGTCGGGCGCCTGTTGGGAGACTTGGCGCGGCGCATCGGCTTTCGCATCGTCGAGGGGTTCGGCGAACGGGTCATCTACCGAGAACTGTTCCTCAAGGGCCTGACGGTCATGGACATCCACCAGACGGAGGGCATGAATCTTTCCCACGTCGCGGCCCGCCAGGAGGTGCGCGGTCTGATCGAGGCCCTGCGGCTCGGACCATGAGCAAACTCCCCGCCCCCGGCGGCGCGGTCGCCGATTTCCTGACCAAAGTGGCGGAGACACCGACGCCGGTCCACGCACCGGGACAAATCCGCGGACGGTTGATCTTTGCCCTCGACGCCACCGCCAGCCGCGAGCCCGCCTGGGACCATGCCGCCCGCATCCAGGGCGAGATGTTCGCCGCCACCGCCGCCCTGGGCGGATTGGAACTCCAACTCGCCTTCTTCCGCGGCTTCGGCGAATTCAAGGTCAGCCGCTGGGTGGCGGATTCGGCGGCACTGCTGCGCCTGATGGGCCAAGTCCGCTGCGCCGCGGGCGAAACCCAGATCGCCAAGGTGCTGCGGCATGCCGCCAACGAGACCCGGTCCCACCGGGTCAACGCCCTGGTGCTGGTCGGCGATGCCGTGGAGGAGGATCTCGACCAATTGGGCCATCTGGCTGGCGAATTGGGCGTGCTGGGCCTGCCGGTCTTCGCCTTCCACGAAGGCAGCGATCCGGTGGCCGCCTATGCCTTCCAGGAAATCGCCCGTCTGTCGCGCGGCGCCTATTGCCCTTTCGACGCTTCCAGCGCCCACCAATTGAGGGACCTGCTGGGCGCGGTGGCGACCTTCGCCGTCGGCGGCCGGAAGGCCTTGGCCGACTACGCCCGGCGGAAGGGTGGCGAGGTGCGGCTGCTGGCGAAAAGCATGGAAGGACTGTAAGACGCCTACTTGGCTTGGTAGAACATCCAACCCATGGATTCCTGCCAAGCGATCTACAACGCGCAGCGCCTTTCGGCATCCCCAATCTGCGCTATGATGCGGGGATGCTTTGGTCACTCGTTCTCGGCATCGCCCTGGTTGGCGCCCTGCTCCTCCTGGCCCACGGATTCGTCCGGGCGGACCCGAAGACGCTCGTCCGCCTGGTCAAGTGGTTGGCCTTCGGGCTGGTGGTGGTGGCGATCCTGGCGATGCTGGCCACCGGCCGTCTGGCCTGGGCCTTCGCCTTCCTGCCGGTATTGGCCGCCTGGTTCGTGCGCCTGCGAAATCTCTATCAGGTCGGCAAGGTCTTCGCCCGCGCGATGAGCGGAACGCGATCAGCGGGACCGAAGACATCGGCCATCGAAACCCGATTCCTGCGCATGGCTCTGGACCACTCGACCGGGGCCATGGATGGCGAAGTCCTGGAAGGCGAGTTCGCTGGCCGGCGCCTCGATTCCCTGGCCCTACCCGAACTGCTGCACCTGCTGGAAGACTGCAGCGCCGATCCCCAATCCCGGCAGGTCCTGGAAGCCTATCTGGACCGTATGCGGCCCGATTGGCGCGATGCTCCCGAACCGGGCCCGGCCTTCGCCGATGCCATGACACCCGAGGAAGCCTGGCGCATCCTGGGTTTGGCGCCCGGGGCTTCCGACGCCGACGTCAAGGAGGCCCACCGCCGGCTGATCGGCGGACTGCATCCCGACCATGGCGGTTCCGGCTACCTGGCGGCCAAGGTCAACCAAGCCAAGGACCTGTTGCTCAAGGGAAAGAAATGAAAGTCCGACTCGCCGGTGCCTTGCTGGCTCTGCTTCTCGGCGCCCTCCCGGCCCGGGCAGGGTCCCCCGAAGTCTGGGTCGCCCCCAACATTCCGGAAAAGGCGGCGAACGCCGTGCGCCGAGCGGTGCCCCTCATCCTGGACAAGGCCCGGTCGCGGCTGGAAGCCATGTCCCAGTCCCTGGCACCGGTCAAGCGCATCGAGGTCGTTCCCGGCAGCGACCGCAACGGCCGCTACGTGGGCTGGAAGTCCGGCGACGAGGGAATACTGCGCATCGCCCTCGCCTCGTTTCTCGATGATCGGCCCGACTTTACCGGCCATGCGTTGGCCCTCGCGGTGGCCGGGCGCCACGGCAGGCTCCGCCCTGACGATCCCTACCTGCGCAGGCTGCGCGGCAAGACCCTGGTGGGATCGGTCTACCCGGACGTGAAGAACGAGCCCTTCTTCGCCGCCATGGAGAAGGCCTTCGCATTGGCGGAACGTCTGCCCCCCGCCCAGCGCAAGGCCTTCGACGCCATCGACGCCATCCACTACGTTCCCCATTCCCAGCATTTCCTCAAGGGCGGCACGGTGGATTCCGTCGCCGGATTCTACAGCCAAGCCCTGGGCGAGCCTGGCAACCGCATGGTGTTCATCCGGCGCGGCATTCAGTGGACATCGGAAATGGGGTTGCTCCTGCTGCTGGTCCACGAAGGCACGCATGTGCTTCAGCATGGCGTGATCGAACGGGCCGAACGCAACGGCGGCGATGCCGACATGGTGGCCGCTTGGCACGGGCGCGAAAAGGACGACCGGGGAATCGCCAAGCGGATGCGCTTCGAGTGCGAGGCGGTCGCCAACGAGATCCACGCCGCCGTCGCCCTCGATGCCCCGCCCGAGCTGATCGAGGAATCCCAGTACGTCAAGCTCTGCGACAACGCCCGCGTCTTGTTGGCCCAATGGCGGGACCGGCGGCTTAAGGAAGGCATCGACAAGACCCGTGGGCGCTGAATGCCCCATTTTCGTCATCATCCTCCGGCAGATACGCCTTGTTGCGGCGCAAACCCGCCTGTGGCACAAAGGCGACGCCGTTCCGAAGGTTTTTTCTCACAACGGATTCCATTCGAGGACTTCAGATGATCAAGCCCGTGCGCAAGGCGGTTTTCCCCGTTGCCGGTCTCGGCACCCGGTTCCTGCCCGCGACCAAGGTGATGCCCAAGGAGATGCTGCCCATCGTGGACAAGCCTCTCATCCAGTATGCCGTCGAGGAGGCCCGCGAGGCCGGGATCGAGGAATTCATCTTCGTCACCGGCCGCGGCAAGACCCTGATGGCCGACCACTTCGACCATAGCTTCGAATTGGAGAAGACCCTGGAGGAGCGCGGCAAGTCCGATGCCCTGGAAATGGTCCTGGCCTGCAAGCCCAACCCCGGCACCATCTTCTTCACCCGCCAGCAGAAGCCCCTGGGCTTGGGCCATGCGGTCTGGTGCGCCCGGACCTTCGTAGGACGCGAGCCCTTCGCCGTGCTGCTGGCCGACGATCTGATTCAAGCCAAGCCCGGTTGCCTCAAGCAGATGATCGAGGTCTATAACAAGACCGGCGGCAACTTGGTGGCCATCGAGGAAGTGCCGCGCGAACACACCAACCGCTACGGCATCCTGGACGTGGTCTCCGATGACGGACGCTTGGCGCAGGCCAAGGGCTTGGTGGAAAAACCGAGGCCGGAGGACGCGCCGTCGCGGCTGTCGATCATCGGCCGCTACATCTTGCAGCCGGAGGTGATGGATGTCCTGGAGACCCAGGAAAAGGGTGCCGGAGGCGAGATCCAATTGACCGATTCCATGGCCAAGACCATCGACCGGATACCGTTCCACGGCTATCGCTTCGCGGGTCGCCGCTTCGACTGCGGCAGCAAGGTCGGCTTCATCCAGGCGACCATCGCCTTCGGCCTGGAGCGTACCGACCTGGAAGGCGATGTGCGGAACGTGCTCAAGGAATTCTGCGACGAATTGGCGGCGAAGGGGTAACCAGCGCATGCGCATCGCGATGATCGGCAGCGGCTACGTGGGGCTCGTCTCGGGGGCCTGTTTCTCCGAGTTCGGCGTCAACGTGGTCTGCGTGGACAAGGACGAGGCCAAGATCGCGGCCCTGAAAAAGGGACGCATCCCCATCTATGAACCGGGCCTCGATGACCTTGTCGAAAGCAACGTGCGCGCCAAGCGGCTGTCCTTCACCACCGACATCAAGGCCGCGGTGCGGGAGGCCGACGCCGTCTTCATCGCGGTGGGCACCCCGACCCGGCGGGGCGACGGGCATGCCGATCTTTCCTATGTCCATGCCGCCGCCAAGGAAATCGCCGAGGCCATGCAGGGCTACACGGTGATCGTCAACAAGTCGACGGTTCCCGTGGGCACCGGCGACGAGGTGGAAAAGATCGTCCGCGAGACCCGTCCCGACGCGGAATTCGATGTGATCTCCAACCCCGAGTTCCTGCGCGAGGGCTCGGCGATCAACGACTTCATGCGCCCCGACCGGGTGGTGATCGGCACCGATTCCGAACGGGCGCGCCAAGTGATGCGCAAGCTCTACCGGCCGCTCTACCTGATCGAGACGCCGATTCTGTTCACCGCGCGGCGCACCGCCGAACTCATCAAATACGCCGGCAACACCTTCCTTGCCATGAAGATCACCTTCATCAACGAAATCGCCGATTTGTGCGAGAAGGTGGGCGCCGACGTCCACGACGTGGCCAAGGGCATCGGCCTGGACGGTCGCATCGGCAAGAAGTTCCTGCATCCGGGGCCCGGCTACGGCGGGTCCTGCTTTCCCAAGGATACCCTGGCCCTGGTCCATACCGCCCAGGACTTCGGCAGCCCCTTGCGCATCATCGAGACCGTGGTCGACATCAACGACAAGCGCAAGAAGGCCATGGCCGGGCGCGTCGTCGCCGCCTGCGGCGGCTCGGTCGCCGGCAAGACGGTGGCGGTACTGGGCCTCACCTTCAAGCCCAACACCGACGACATGCGCGACGCCCCCAGCCTGGACATCGTGCCCGCGCTGGTGGCCGCCGGCGCCCGCGTGCGCGCCTACGATCCGGAAGGGATGGCCGAGGCCAGAAAGATGCTGGACGGCATCGAATGGTGCGATGACGCCTACGCCACCCTGCCCGGCGCCGAGGTCCTGGTGATCGTCACCGAATGGAACGAGTTCCGCTCCTTGGATCTGGACCGGGTCAAGTCGATGATGAAGGCCCCGGTGGTGGTCGACATGCGGAACGTGTATTCGCCCAAAGACATGGCGGATGCAGGATTCGCCTATACCTGCATCGGGCGGCCGACAGCGGTGGGGGGCCCGTAGCTCCCTACCCTGCTTCCCGCGCCACCGCATGGTCGGCGATCGGCAAGTGCAGCAAGGTGGCGAGCAGGCCCAGGGCGGCGGTGACCATCCACATGGCGTCGTAGGACAGGGTCGCGTCGTAGACCGCCCCACCGGCCCAGGACCCCACGAAGGCGCCCACCTGGTGGGACAGGAAGACCACGCCGAACAGCGATCCCATGTGGCGGGGCCCGAACAATAGGGCCACCAGCCCGCTGGTCAGCGGCACGGTGCTCAGCCACATGAGTCCCATGGCGGCGGTGAAGGCGATCAACGAGGCCTCGCTCTTGGGGCTCCAGACGAAGGCGATCACCGCCAGCACCCGCCCCAGGTAGATGGCCGACAGCACGTACTTGGACCGGAACCGCGCCCCCAGTTGCCCGGCTAGCCAGGACCCCAGGACGTTGAACAGGCCGATGGTCAGCAGCGCCGTGGCCCCCGCCCCGGCCCCCATGCCGCAAAGCTGCAGGTAGTTGGGCAGATGGACGGCGACGAAGGCGATCTGGAAGCCGCAGACGAAGAATCCCAGAACCAGAAGCCGGTAGCCGCGATGGCCCATCGCTTCCTTCAAGGCTTCCCGTAAGCCGATGCCGGACGACGGCGGACCGCCCGCCGCCTCGGCCCGGCCCAGGACCCAGGCGAAGGGGATGGAAGCCAGGCAGATGCCGGCCAGGACGAGCAGCGTGACGTCGACCCCGTGGGCGGCGATCAGGTAATTGGACAGGGGTATGGCCAGCATCATGCCGAAAGAACCGGTGGCGCTGGCCAGGCCCAGGGCGGACGAGCGGTGTTCCGGCCCCACGGCCCGCCCGACGGCCCCCAGGACCACGGAAAAGGTGGTGGCGGCGATGCCGGCCCCGGCGACGACACCCAGGCCGACCACGGTCAGCAGTTCGTCGTCGCTCGCCACCATCGCCAAGCCCAGGGCGTAGGCGAGTGCGCCGAAGATGGCGACCCGCGCCGCCCCCCAGCGGTCGGCGGCTGCGCCGGCAAAGGGCTGGAACAGGCCCCACAGCAGGTTCTGCAGGGCGACGGCCAGCGAGAAGGTGGCGAACGGCCAGTGCCGCTCCGCCGACAGGGGCTCCAGTATCAGCCCAAGCGGTTGGCGCGCCCCCAGCGACGCGCTCATCACCACCGCGCCCGACAGGATGAGAACGACGACGGTCGGCGTCAGCCAGACGGGACGGGCCATGGAAGGACTCCTTTTCCGGAGCCCTTCCTATCGGCCCGCCCGGCGGGGGTCAAGGCGCGAGGGATACGGTTACCATGGCCGTGCCTTGGTTCCTGCCCTTGGGCCAACGATAGGCCACGTCCCATTCGGGAAGAATGCCGAAGACCGCATCGTTGACGAACAGGAACAGTTCGCCATCCTTGGGGGCCACGAATCCGGTTCCCGATCCCACCGCGAAGCGGCTCGTTCCAGAGTTCCCGATCTGCGCCAAGACCCGGAACCAGGATTCGGACCAGAGCCGGCGGAAGGGACCCGCCGAGACGAAATGGAAATCCTTCTCCGCCTTTGGATTCAGGAAGCCGTCCGGACCAGCCCGCGTTGCGCCATCCAACCATACTTCCTGCAGCGGCTCGGTCGCCACGGAGATTTGGACATGCTGGCCGGCCAACACTTTGATTCCAGTTGCGAAGCAAGACTCCCCAACGCTGAACTTGCGGCTGGCGGGCTGGGCCGCCAACTCGACGACGCGCTCCGTTTCCGTGCAAAGCCCCATCATATCTCGGGCCAGAAAGACTCCCCTGCTCGCCGCGACCACCAACATATAGAAGAGAATGCCGACCAACGCCGCGCCGATCACCCACCAGAATAGCCGCAAGGCGGTTCGGGCCGGCGTGCTGCGGACCAATTCCCGCATCATCCGGGTCAAGGCCGGCGGCTGTGACTGGCGCTTGGCCGGGTGTCCTGTCGGAAGCCAAGCCAGATTGGCGGCCACCTGCGTCTTGGCGAGCCACTTGGAGCGAACGACATAGAACGCCCAGAAGATCGCTACGAACGACCACAGCGCGGGCGGGTTCTGGCGTAGCGCTTCCAGCCATCGCGCCAGCATGTCCGGCAGCAAGGCGGCGAGCAGCCCGAACAGCGGGGTCACCAGATCGCAGGTCGATGTCTTGCAGGACGCCCCCGGCACCCAATCCGTCCACCAGGGAACGAGGAACAGGGCGATGGAAGCCAGGACGAAGCCGATATAGAGCGCGCGGCGCAGGAACACCCAATCCCAGGCATGTTCCATTTCCTTGACCCGGCAGGTGGGATCGTCCGCTGCCCACGGTCCGGGCTTCAGCACGACCTTCGCCGGAACGTCCGCGGCGCAGGGCTGGGTATCGACGATGTCGTAGACGTCGGGAAGCCCCAGCGGACGGTAGCCCACGCCCCCGCCGACGCGTTCGAAGACGCTCGAATGGATCTTCGGCCTTGCGATGTGGACGCCGGTTTCGCCGTCGTTGCACAGGTCCGCGACGTTGCGGGGCTTGTAGCGATAGTAGACCCCGCCGCCGCTTCGCGAATTGTAGAGCTTGCCGAGCGCGTTGGCCTGCTCGCGGATGACCCGCCATTCCGAGTCGATGAAGAACAACCCAGCTTCCTGTGCCCGGATCATCATCCAGTCGAGGGAGATCAGGGACAGGCTGTCATCGGGATAGCCGCCGCCCACATTGGAATGGGCCCCGGCGAACCAGACCTGTTCAATCCGGTTCGGGTCCTTTTTATCGTCGTTCCACAGGACGGGATGGAAGGTGTGCCGTTCGTCGTCGAGAGCCAAGGCGTGGCAGGCCTTCCCGACCAGCGGCGTAAGGTCGCGATCCTTGAAGCGGTAGGGATAGACCGTCGCATTCCAGAAGTCGGCCAGTTCGTCGACCGGAAAGCCGTAGGCGTCCACCGTGTCCCAGAGGCCCAGGAAGGCGATGGGAGGCCTTGTCCCCGCGCAGGCGTCCTGCGTGGCCGTCTTCGACTGCCAAAAATATTTGAACTTCTTGCGGAAGACCCGGTAGGCATCCTTGGCCGCGCTTTCCAGCTCCTCGGGGGCCTTTCCGGCGGCACCGGGTATCAAGCCGCAGCAGTCGATCAGGCCCACCAGAACGCGGATCGTGTAGGCACCGCGGCTGAAGCCGAACATGTAGATACGGTCGTCGGGATCGTAGCACTGCGACAGCCGCTGATAGAGCTCGAGAACGTTGCGCTTCAGCCCGAACCCGAAGGCCCCGCCAAAAATCTTGGAGAACTTCGAATCCCCCGACCCGACCCCATCGTCGTAGAAGACGACCTGCTTCGTCGCGCTGCAGAGATCAAGCGCGCGATAGATCCGCCGGACGTTGGTCCCCACCGCCTTGGCGGCACTGTTCCCCGTCCCGTCGGACAGGACGACGATATTCTTGGACATGATGGCACTCCCCTCCTCATGCGCGTCCCCCGACGCGCACCGCCATCAATATATCTCTTTCCATGTCACATGTCCAAAGGCGACTTCTTTGGATATACGTTCATCGACACGGC
>JAMOBD010000052.1 GCA_039908345.1 Magnetospirillum sp. WYHS-4 | reverse complement strand
CAACGACAGAGAAAATGTTCCACTACATTTTTCGCCAGGTCCGGATTTCAGGCCAAAAAACCCAATATTTTCAATAGGGGCCTCTCCCAAAACGCCCCTCCACTGTTCAAGTTGGGTCAGAGTGTCCGGATCGGTCTTGACCAGGCGGGCGAACTCGGCGCGGCTGGTGATCTGGAAGCGTAGCGTATCCAGGAACTGCGGGTAGTGCCGCTGGAGAATCCTGAACAGGGTGACCACGTCGCGCGAGACGTCATTGATGACCTCGGCCCTGGGGCGCACGGCCCGGCGAAAGAAGATCCCGCCCATGCCGATGAACGGCGTCGCCGTAGAGCTGGTGGGGGATGGCTGCGATCCGCGCCGTGACGGCCTTGGCCAGCTGGCGCTTGCCGCCGATGTAGGCGGCAACGGGAAGAACGGGGTCGATGGGAGAGAGTGTAGACTCCATGGCGGGTTATATCCATGATCCTCCCGCCCCTGCAGGGGTGGCGGGACGGCCGCGAGGCGGCCGATTGCGGTCGTGGGAGGTCCATCTCCCGGTTAGGGGCGCGCCAACGCCCCTGCCCCCGCCGGCCGTTAAGCCGGCCGGGGCCAGGCGATGCCGGCGACGACGGCCCAATAGTCCGACGCCGGCGCCGCGTCCGGCAGGCCGTCGGCCTCGGCGGCCTTGAGCAGGTAGGTGGCGGCCTTGCCGTCGCCGGGCGTGATGTAGTGCTGGCGTGCGGACTCGGCCTGACTGTCGATAAGCGTCTTGGCGTTGGTGCGGCGGGCAGCGGGCGTGCCGGCGGTGGCTACCCTTGCCAGAGGCCGCCAGGAAGCCCGCCCATGAGTCGAAGCCGTTTTCCGCTACCCCACCAGCACCCCACCCCGTTCCTTGCGCTCCTCGGAATTCTGGCGGCCTTGGCGACGCACCCGGTTCTTGCCGATGATGTTCACCTCGGCAGCGACCACGGCAAAGGCGACTCCCTATACCAGGACAACACCACGATCCGGGATCGTGATGGCCGTCGCGTCGGTCATGTCGAGTCGCGGCCTTATGGGGGCGCCATCTACGGCAAGGATGGCACCCGGCAAGGCTGGATCGAAGACCGCCCCTATGGCGCGGCGGTCTACGGGCCGGATGGGCGAAGGGTGGGGACGATTGAGAGGCGTTGGTAGCGGTAATAATATGAGTTACCGCCTTCGATATTGGAGTTGCTGCCGCGCAGCATCGGCATCACCATATTTTCCCGGCTTGGCGCTAATCTTTTCAAGCTCTCTCGTAGTCATGTGAGGGTACAAAAGGCGGTTCCACCGGTCGATGATGGGGTTGGGGTTCCCAAGAATGCGACGGATATTTCGTGCCCGCTGGATGGATAGAGGATGCCTCACGTTTGTTCTCAACGTTTTCTTCGCCTGAGCGGCGGAATCATGTTCCTCAAACTCCTTGATCCAATCCTCCCCCCACTCTGGATTCCCCAGGTAATGGAACATCACAACGGCGAATTCGTCCACTGTCTCTTCGTTGTCCCATCCGGGAAGACCCCACAAGTTCAATAATGAATGACCAAGCTCGTGGAACAATGTACCACCTAACGCGCCTTTACGGTTCTTCATGGCATAATCAAAAACAAGCTCAGAGCACATAATTATATGCCCTCCATTTGTCATTGACATTGCGTTCTTCATGCCGCACGGCTCAAAACGAAAATCAAAATTCTTCACATCGAAAGTGCTATATATCTTATCCGTAAATCCACTGAAAGCGCGACGGAATTTATCTACTTCATCACCAGAAATGCGCGCATTTAACCAAGTTTGTAAGTGGGCACTTTTCGTCAACATGGCGCTAAATCGATTATCAAGCACTACATGATATTTGCCATGCGCCTCTGCAACGAAAGTAAATGCGATACGTTTTTTTCCTCTAGTAACGCCGCTACAGCCAGAAACCAGGCCGCGTTGATAGCTAATTAAGTCTGTGTCAGAGCACACCATTATCGTAAGATCATCAAATAACGCATTATGTACATTTGCTTCTACTTCTATTTTGTCTCCATGCTTCATTATTAATCCAATAGTCCATGCAATATTACCGGCTGTGACACTAATCTCATCATTAGTGTGCTGCATTCTGATTCTGTCGGATATAAAAACTTCCGCCTTACTCGGCATGGAGAAAGAAGCGATAATAATAACGAACGATGTGACCGCAACAACATCCCTAAAACCGAGCAAATGCATTTGCCAATTCCCCCACTTCAACCACAACCCAAGCTCCATTGAAAACCAGATAGGCCTAGAATTTTGACATTCTGGTGGCGGGTTTCCGGCAGTCTTTCCTTGGTTCAGGATGCCCAGACAATACACAAGAATGAGACGCAAGGCCACCAGCGAGTCGGGGAGGCAAGGAGGCCAATATGCCTCGTGATGGGCGGCGGGAAGGGCATCAAGCCCTCACAAACCACCACCACGACACTTCTGCACAAACAGGGCCAGACGCCCCGTGCGGCGCCTGTCAACCTATTGATTTTGCACGATTATTGGAAAATGGCTGGGGGACTAGGATTCGAACCTAGACTGGCGGAGTCAGAGTCCGCTGTCCTACCGTTAGACGATCCCCCAACGACCGGGAGCGGCCTTCTAGCATATCGTCTTGGCCTTGTGTAGAAGAATCCGCAGGCTCCAAGGCGCTTCCCCGGCTGCATGGCGAAGGCCGGGAATCTGCAAAATGCTTACCTTCGCCCACTACCCCACAGGCTCACCCACAACAGAAGCGGTGAATTCCGGCGCTACGTAGACCGGGCCACATCGAAGTCCGTTTCATGCCGCATCGCAACAGCCATGTTGCAAACGCGAATTTGGGAGATATGGTGGCCGGGCATGGAAATCAATCCGCTGGCCCGCATCGACAGTTTCCCCTACCGCCATCGGCTGCGCGAGGTGATGTCTTCGCCGGTCCTGACCGGTCCGGAAGGGCTGGTCCTCGCCGATGCGGTGCGGCTGATGTACGAGGCCCATTCCTCGTCCATCGTCGGGGTGGGCGCCAGTGGCAAGGCCATCGGCATCTTTACCGAACGCGACCTGCTGCGCGTCCTGTCCGACGGCGGCAAGGGGCTTCAATCCACCCTGGGGGAGGCCCTCAGTCGCCCGGTGATGACCGTCGCCGCGGAATCTTACGTCTACGTAGCCCTGGCCCGCATGACCCGCTTCGGTTTGCGCCATCTGGTGGTGGTGGACGGCAAGGGCCGGCCGGTCGGCATGGTAACGGGCCGGGCCCTGCTCAAGGTTCGGGCCACTGAAGCCCTGGTGCTGGGCGACGCCATCCAGGATGCCGCCGGACCGGCCGAAATGAAGGCCCTGCTGGGCCGGCTGCCCAGCCTTGCCTGGCGTTTGCTCGACGACGGGGTAGAGGCAATAGACATCGCCTCGGTAATTTCGCTGGTACTGCGCGATCTGACGGCACGGGCGGCCGAACTGGCCGAACAGGCCATGATGGCCGAGGGCCTTGGGGGGGCGCCGGCGCCCTATGCGGTGCTGGTGCTGGGATCGGGCGGACGGGGCGAGAGCCTGCTGTCCTTCGACCAGGACAATGCCATCGTGCACCGGGGCGGCGAGGCCGATTCTGCCTGGTTCCTGGAACTGGGCCGGCGGCTGAGCCGCAGCCTCAACGAGGCCGGCATTCCGCTATGCAAGGGCAAGGTGATGGCCAGCGAGCCGGAATGGAACCGCAGCCTGGACGCCTGGGGCGAAGCGGTGCGGACCTGGGTTTTCGCGGTCGAGGACCAGTCGGTGCTCAACTGCGACATCTTCTTCGATTTCCAGCCGGTTCGCGGTGACGAGGATCTGGCGGCGGAACTGCGCCGGACGGCCGTCGACATGGCTTCCCAGTCGCCGTTCTTTCTGGGCTATTTGTCCCAGCACGTCGCCCGCATGGACATTCCCCTGGGCCTGATGGGCTGGTTCATCACCGAAAAGGGTCGTATGGACATCAAGAAGGCGGGGCTCCTGCCTTTGGTCAGCACGGCTCGCCTCAGGGCCATCCGGGCCGGCATCGGTGCCACGGGCACCGACGACCGCTTCGCCGCCCTTCAGGAGGCCGGCCAGATGCACGATGACGACCTGCGCGACCTGACGACCGTGCGCGCCACCCTGCTGGACATCATGCTACGCCAGCAGCTTCGCGATATCGAGGACGGCCTCAAGCCGTCCAGCCGCATCGACCCCACCCAGTTGGACCGTGCCGCCGCCGACCGCCTGCGCTGGGCCCTCAAGCGCTTGAAGACGCTGCGCCAGATGTGCGGCCTGCCGGGCTGAGTTCCCCCTTTTGTCTTGACTCGCCTTGCCGTGCGCGTACCGTCCGGGCCTAGAGGGGCGGCGAGGGGTAATGGCCTACTTCCTGCAGCAGTCGATCAACGGTCTGACGCTGGGCGCGGTCTATGGGCTGATCGCCATCGGCTACACCATGGTCTACGGCATCGTCGGCATGATAAACTTCGCCCACGGCGAGATCTTCATGATCGGCGCCTTCCTGTCGCTGATCGCAGCCCTCGGATTCGGGACCCTGTCGGGGACCTGGGTGCCGCTGGCCCTGGTGGGTGCCTTGCTGGTCACCATGGTGCTGACCCCGGTCTACGGCTGGGTGCTGGAGCGGGTGGCCTACCGGCCGCTGCGCAACTCGCCGCGCTTGGCCGCCCTGATTACCGCCATCGGCATGTCGATCCTGCTGCAGAACTACGTGCAACTGCTCCAGGGCGCCAGGGTCAAGACCCTGCCGCCGGTCCTGGAAGGCGGCATCGTGTTGATGGAAAGCGAAGGTTTCGTGGTCAGCCTCAGCTACCTGCAGATCTTCATCTTCCTGCTGACCGTCGCCCTGATGGCCGGTTTCACCCTGCTGATCGAGCGCACCGCCCTGGGCCGTGCCCAGCGGGCCTGCGAGCAGGATCAGAAGATGGCGGCGCTGCTGGGCATCGACGTGGACCGCACCATCGCCCTCACCTTCGTGCTGGGCGCCGCCCTGGCCTCGGTGGCCGGGCTGATCTTCCTGCTGCGCTACGGGGTCATCGACTTCTATATCGGCTTCAACGCCGGCATCAAGGCCTTCACGGCCGCGGTCCTGGGCGGCATCGGCTCGCTGCCCGGCGCCATGCTGGGGGGCTTCGTCATCGGCCTGATCGAGGCTTTCTGGTCCGGCTATTTCACCGTCGAATACAAGGACGTTGCCGCCTTCTCCATCCTGGTGATGGTGCTGATCTTCCGGCCTACCGGCCTCTTGGGGCGGCCGGACGTGGAAAAGGTCTAGGCGATGTTCCGCGAAGCCGCCGTCACCGCCCTGATCGTCGCCGGTCTGGCCGTCGGGATGGTCGGCTTTCGCATTCCCGACGCCACCGGAATCGCGGCCATGGGGTTCCGCTTCGATGCGGTGGCCGCCGCCGCCCTGCTGGCTTTCCTGGGCCGCATCGCCCTGGTGCTGCTGCGCGACGGCCGGCCCAAGCCGGCCCTGGCCGGATCGGGGATCGCCGCCCTGCTGCTGGGGAGCGGGATCGTCAGGCCCTTCGACAGCCCGGTGGTCAACGGCATCGCCGCCCTGGCCGCCGCCGGATTGGCCGCCCGCGCCGCCTGGACCATCTGGCATCGCGGTCGCTTCCCCAGCCCCGAGGAACGGGACCGCGCCATGGATGCGTTCGGCGCCCGCGTCCAACGGGCCGCCCGGCTTTTGGGGCCGGCGATCCTGGCGCTGGCCGTGATCCTGCCCCTGATGCCCTTCGCCGACCGCCGCCTGCTGGACATCGCGGTTCTGGTCGCCACCTACGTCATGCTGGGCTGGGGACTGAACATCGTCGTCGGCCTGGCGGGGCTGCTGGACCTCGGCTATGTCGCCTTCTACGCGGTGGGGGCCTACAGCTTCGCCTTGCTGGCCCACAACTTCGACATGGGCTTCTGGGCTTGCCTGCCGATTGCCGGCGGCTTGGCGGCCGCGACCGGAATCCTGCTAGGCTTCCCGGTGCTGCGCTTGCGCGGCGACTACCTGGCCATCGTGACGCTGGGATTCGGCGAGATGATCCGGGTGGTGCTGCAGAACTGGACCCCGGTCACCGGCGGGCCCAACGGCATTTCCGGCATCCCCAAGCCGACCTTCTTCGGCCTGCCCCTGGCGGCGCCGACGGAAGGCGGCCCGCAGACCTTTCACGGCCTGTTCGGCCTGGAATACGCCCCCGTCGACCGGGTGATCTTCCTCTACTACGTGATCCTGCTACTGGCCCTGCTGACCAACGCCTTTTCCCTGCGCATCCGCAAGCTGCCCGTCGGGCGGGCCTGGGAGGCCCTGCGCGAGGACGAGATCGCCTGCCGGTCGCTGGGCATCGACGCCACCCATACCAAGCTGACGGCCTTTGCCATCGGCGCCATGTTCGGCGGATTCGCCGGCGCCTTCTTCGCCACCCGCCAGGGCTTCATCAGCCCGGAAAGCTTCACCTTCATGGAATCGGCGGTGATCCTGGCCATCGTGGTGCTAGGCGGCTTCGGCAGCCAGCTGGGGGTGGTGGTGGCGGCGCTGCTGCTCATCGGCCTGCCCGAGTTCTTCCGCGAACTGGCGGACTTCCGCATGCTGGCCTTCGGCGCGGTGATGGTGCTTATCATGCTCTGGCGCCCGGCCGGCCTGCTGGCCCATCGCGAACCCTCGATCCGCCTGAAGGGCAGGGGAGGGGGCACATGACCAGCCTGCTGGAGGTCGAGCACCTGACCATGCGCTTCGGCGGCCTGCTGGCGGTGGACGATGTGTCCTTCGCCGCCCGGCCCCGGAAGATCACCGCGGTGATCGGGCCCAACGGGGCCGGCAAGACGACCCTGTTCAACTGCCTGACCGGCTTTTACAAGCCGACATCCGGGCGGCTTACCCTCAGCCATCCGGAGCGGGGGCCGTTCCTTCTGGAACGCATGGAAGGCCATCGCATAACCCGCGACGCCGGCGTGGTCCGCACCTTCCAGAACATCCGCCTGTTCGCCCGCATGACGGTTCTGGAAAATCTGTTGGTCGCCCAGCATAACCGGCTGATGCGGGCCTCGGGCTACACCCTGCTGGGACTTCTTGGCTGGAAGGGATACCGGGCGGCGGAGCGCGAAGCGGTGGACCTCGCCCACTACTGGCTGGACCGGGTGGGGCTGCTGGATCGCGCCGACCGGGACGCCGGCAGCCTGCCCTACGGCGATCAGCGCCGCCTGGAAATCGCGCGGGCCATGTGCACCCGGCCGGTGCTGCTCTGCCTGGACGAGCCGGCGGCGGGGCTCAATCCGCGCGAATCGGGGGAACTGAACGGCCTGTTGGCCTTCCTGCGGGATGCCCACGGCGTGGCCGTTCTCTTGATCGAACACGACATGAGCGTGGTGATGGGGATATCGGATCACATCGTGGTGCTGGACTACGGCCGCAAGATCGCCGACGGCACGCCGGCCGCCATCCGCGAGGACGCGGCGGTGATCCGTGCTTACCTGGGGGAGGAGGAGACCGACCCCATTCCGCCCGAGGTGGCCGCCGATCTGACGGAGGAGGGGAATGCTTAGGGTGGAAGGGGTCCATGCCTTCTACGGCAACATCGAGGCCTTGCGCGGCGTCGACCTGGAAGTCGGCCAAGGCGAGATCGTCACCCTGATCGGCGCCAACGGGGCCGGCAAGTCGACCCTTCTGATGACCTTATGTGGCAATCCGCGCGCCGCCCGGGGGCGCATCCGGTTCGAGGGACGCGACATCGCCGGCCTGCCCACCCACGAAATCGTTCGGCTCGGCATCGCCCAGGCCCCGGAAGGCCGGCGCATCTTTCCGCGCATGACGGTGCTGGAAAACCTGCAGATGGGTGCCGTGACCGGCGACCCCGCCCATTTCGGCGAGGATTTGGCGGCGGCCTTCACTCTCTTTCCCATTCTGAAGGAGCGTTGCGGGCAGCGCGGCGGCACCTTGTCGGGAGGGGAGCAACAGATGTTGGCCATCGCCCGCGCCCTGATGAGCCGGCCGCGCCTGCTGCTGCTGGACGAACCCTCGTTGGGGTTGGCGCCGCTGGTCGCCAAACGCATCTTCGCCGCCATCCGGGAAATCAACGAACGGCGGGGGCTTACCGTCTTCCTGGTCGAACAGGACGCCTACCACGCCCTGACCCTGGCCCATCGGGCCTACGTCATGGTCAACGGCCGCATCGCCCTGCAGGGTTCGGGCCGCGAGATGCTGGCCGATCCCGAAGTGCGCGCCGCCTATCTTGAAGGGGGGCATTGATGGCCGTCTACCTGGGGCTGACCGTCCTCTTGATGGGCTTCGCCGCCTGGATGATGGGGCAGGCGGTGGCCGAGTCGTGGCGGCCGGTTTGGCAGGTGCCGGCCTATGCGCTGGCCCTGGGGGTGGGCGATCGCTTCCTGGCCTTCGCCCTGTTCGAAGAGCCGTTGCTGTCCCTGCCGGCCTACGCCCTGGACACGGCGACCTTGCTGGCCCTGGGCATCTTGTCCTTCCGCCTGGCCCGGGTGCGCAAGATGGTGTCCCAATACCCCTGGCTCTACGAGGCCGCCGGGCCCTTCTGGTGGCGGGACAGGATTTGAGCTAGTTTGGGGTGGCTTCATTCTCCGGAGGGGAAACCACCACCATGTCTCAGACCAAGACTTTGCTGGCGGCCGCGGGTGCGGCCCTTGTCATCGCCGCCGGACCGGCGGCGGCCGACGTCGCCATCGCCGTCATCGGCCCCATGACCGGCTCCAACGCCGCTTTCGGCGAGCAGATGCGCCGCGGCGCCGAAATGGCGGTCGCCGATCTCAACGCCAAGGGCGGCGTGTTGGGCCAGAAGCTCTCCCTGTTGATCGAGGACGACGCCTGCGATCCCAAGCAGGCGGTGGCGGCCGCCAACAAGGCGGTCAGCCGCAAGGTGGTCTTCGTGGCAGGCCACTTCTGCTCGTCCACCTCGATCCCGGCGTCGAAGATCTACCAGGAGGAAGGTATCGTCGAGATATCGCCCGCATCGACGAATCCGAAGCTGACCGAGGAGGGGCTGTCCAACGTCTTTCGCACCTGCGGGCGCGACGACCAGCAGGGCGCCGTGGCGGGCGATTACATCGCGGCCCACTTCAAAGGCAGGAAGATCGCCATCCTTCACGACAAGTCGGCCTACGGCAAGGGGCTGGCCGACGAGACCCAAAAGCGGCTGGCCAGCCAGGGCATCAAGGAATCCCTGTACGAAGCTTATACGGCCGGCGAGAAGGACTATTCGGCCCTGATCTCCAAGATGAAGGCGGCGGCCATCGACGTCATCTATCTGGGCGGCTACTATGTGGAAGGCGGCCTGATGATCCGCCAGGCCCACGAGCAGGGCTACCGGCCGCAACTGATTTCCGGAGACGCCCTGGTCACCCTGGATTACTGGAAGGTCTCGGGCACGGCGGGAGAAGGAACCTTGGTGACTTTCAGTCCCGACCCGCGCAAGAACGCCATCGCGGTTCCGGTGGTGGAGAAATTCCGCCAGGCCGGCTACGAGCCGGAGGCTTATACCCTCTACACCTACGGCGCCATTCAGGCCTGGGTGCAGGCGGTGGAGAAGGCGGGCGGTACGGCGGCTTCCAAGGTCTCGGTGGCGCTCAAGACCAACCAGTTCGAGACCGTTCTGGGCAAGATCGGCTTCGACGGGAAGGGCGACGTCACCGCGCCCGGCTATGTCTTCTATCGGTGGTCCAACGGTACCTACGACTACGCCCAATAACATCGGTTCCGGACAAAGAAAAACCGCGCCTTGCCATCGGGGGCGCGGTTTCCTTTTTTCGCCAGGCGACGAAAAAGCCCTACTTCTTCTTGCGGCCGCGGCCACTGCCCGGTTGCCGTCCCAGGCCGATCTTCTTGGCGAAGTCGGAACGCTGGCGGGCGTAGTTGGGAGCGACCATCGGGTAGTCCGCCGGAAGGCCCCACTTGGCACGGTATTCTTCGGGAGTCATGCCGTAGGTGGTGCGCAGGTGGCGCTTCAGCATCTTCAGCTTCTTGCCGTCTTCCAGGCAGACGATGTGATCGTCGGCCACGGAACGGCGGATGGGAACGGCCGGCTTCAGAGGCTCGGAAGCGGCTTCCATGACTTTGCCGCCCAAGCCGTTCAACGCGTCGTAAACCGTGCGGATCAGGTCGGGAATCTGGCTGGCGCCGACTTGATTCTGGCTTACATAGGCCGAAACGATATCTGCCGCCATTCGCAGCAGATCGTCTCGGGAAATGGCATCGGAATTGTCATTGCTCATTTTTTTACCCTCAACACACCAACATCTTACGCAAGGAAATCTCGGAGGATATCCATACGTTACAATCTGTCATGGGGGGGATAGGTATGTCAATTGAAAACAGGTGGGTTGTCACTGTAATGAATACTTGATCATCCTGTTTGATAAGTATTCCGCTCCATGCCGAACAACGAAATTCCTGGCGGAGATTTTCCCGATTCGCTGCGTTTCGCCGGCGATACGGCATGGACCCGATCGTAAGGGGCGCATCGCAGGTGCCCATTCGAAATTACGGTTATTCAGTGGGTTAGCCTGAAGCCACGAGAGTGGGGATCTGCAGTTTCGTTGCGACAGGTTGGGGATTCTTGGCAGTCAAGCGCGATATATGGTAGACGGGTGCAGGGAGTGTTGTCACGAATCCATAACCGAAGATGGAGCTTTGGGGGGCGCATGACGGGTGAAACGATCGCCATCGCTGGGGACCATGGGGGCATCGACCTCAAGTCCACGCTGGCAAAGGAACTGAACGACCTGGGGTATCAGGTATTGGATCTCGGAACCCAAGGGGCCGAGTCCGTGGATTATCCGGATTTCGCATATGCTTTGGCCCAGGCGGTCCGCGACGGCAAGGTTCGGCGCGGGGTACTGGTCTGTGGCAGCGGTATCGGCATCAGCGTCGCCGCCAATCGGTTTCCCGAGATACGCGCCGCGTTGATCCACGATGCTTACGGGGCGCGCATGTGCCGTCTGCACAACGACGCGAACGTGATCTGCTTCGGAGGCCGGACGACCGGTCCCGATGTGGCGAAGGATTGTCTTCGCATCTTCCTGGAAACGGGCTTCGAGGGGGGCCGGCATGCCCGGCGCATCGAGAAGCTGTCCAACCCACCACGTTAGGTCAACGGCAGAGAGGAGAACGCGCCATGCCAGCCAAGACCATCACCAAGACTGCCGCGAAGCCCGCGGCCAAGAAGGCGGCCGCCAAGGCTCCTGCGGCCAAGAAGGCCGCAGCCCCGAAGAAGGCCGCTGTCGCCAAGAAGCCGGCCGCCAAGAAAGCCGCCGCTCCGAAGAAGGCTGCAGCCGTCAAGAAGCCGGCCGCCAAGAAAGCCGCCGCTCCGAAGAAGGCTACAGCCGTCAAGAAGCCGGCCGCCAAGAAGGCTGCCGCTCCCAAGAAGGCTGCCGTGGCCAAGAAGCCGGCCGCCAAGAAGGCAGGCACTGCCAAGAAGGCAGGCACCGCCAAGAAGGCGGCCCCTGCTGAAAAGGAAGCTGGCAAAGGCTCAGCATCCGGCCGCCACGCCACGAAGGTGCAGGATCGCTTTTTCGGCGAAACCCTGGCCCAGCGCGATCCGGGGGTCTTCAAGGCCATCCGGCACGAGTTGACGCGCCAGCAGGATCAGATCGAACTGATTGCTTCCGAGAACATCGTTTCCAGGGCGGTTCTCGAGGCTCAAGGGTCGGTGCTGACCAACAAGTATGCCGAGGGCTATCCCTCGCGCCGCTATTACGGCGGATGCGAGCACGTGGACGTGGCGGAGGCTTTCGCAATCGATCGCGCCAAGGCACTGTTCGACTGTGCCTTCGCCAACGTGCAACCCCATTCCGGTGCCCAGGCTAACGGGGCCGTTCTCCTTGCGCTGCTGCAGCCCGGGGATACGTTGATGGGGATGTCGTTGGCGGCGGGGGGGCACCTTACCCACGGCGCGGCACCTGCCTTGTCCGGCAAGTGGTTCAAGGCGGTACAGTACGGCGTGCGTCCCGACGACCATCGCATCGATTTCGATGAAGTCGAGCGGCTGGCCAAGGAGCACAAGCCCAAGATCGTCATCGCCGGCGGATCGGCCTATCCGCGCGTCATCGACTTTGCGCGCTTCCGGGCCATCGCCGACAGCGTGGGCGCCTACCTGATGGTGGACATGGCCCACTTCGCGGGGCTGGTGGCGGCCGGGGTGCACCCCAGCCCGCTGCCCCATGCCCATATCGTGACCACCACCACCCACAAGACCCTGCGCGGCCCGCGCGGCGGCATGATTCTCAGCAACGACGAGGATCTGGGCAAGAAGATCAATTCGGCCGTCTTCCCCGGCCTGCAGGGCGGTCCCTTGATGCATGTCATCGCCGCCAAGGCCGTGGCCTTCGGCGAGGCTCTGAAGCCCGAGTTCAAGGTCTATGCGCAGGCGGTGGTCGATAATGCCCGTGCCTTGGCCGACGTCCTGGTCAAGCGCGGCCTGGCCATCGTGTCCGGCGGCACCGACACCCACCTGATGCTGGTCGACCTGCGGCCGATGAAGCTGACCGGCAAGGCGGCCGAAGCCAGCCTGGAACGGGCCGGCATGACCTGCAACAAGAACGGCATTCCCTTCGATCCGGAAAAGCCTGCCATCACCTCGGGCATCCGCCTGGGGACTCCGGCGGCGACCTCGCGCGGCTTCACGGTCAAGGAATTCCGCATGGTCGGCAACCTGATCGGCGACGTGCTGGACGGGCTGCGCCAAAACGGCGACGACAACGCCAAGGCCGAAAAGGCGGCTCGCCGGCAAGTCGCGGAACTCTGTCGGCGCTTCCCTATCTATGGGGGTTTCTAGTAAGCTGGACCCCAATGGATCAGGGGAGGAGGATCGATGCGCTGTCCGTTCTGCGGCCATGACGACACCCAGGTGAAGGACTCGCGTCCCACCGAGGACAATGCCGCCATCCGCCGCCGCCGCTATTGCCCGCAATGCGGTTCCCGCTTCACCACCTTCGAGAGGGTGCAGTTGCGCGAGTTGATGGTGGTGAAGAAGAATGGCGACAAGAGTCCATTCGACCGCGAGAAGCTCAAGAAATCCCTCGAGATCGCGCTCCGCAAGCGTCCGGTCGAGGAGGATCGCATCGAGCGCATCGTCAACTCCATCCAGCGTCGCCTGGAAACCCTGGGGGAAAGCGAGATCCCCAGCAAGGTGATCGGCGAGATGGTGATGGACAGTCTCGCCGAATTGGATACGGTGGCCTACGTGCGTTTCGCGTCGGTCTACCGCAACTTCCATGAGGCCAAGGACTTCAGCACCTTCGTGGGCAAGCTGGGTGACAAGCACGACGACTGACGACCTGGGGTTCCTGCGGGCGGCCCTGACACTCGCCCGACGTGGACTGGGGGCCGTCTGGCCCAACCCGGCGGTAGGGTGCTTGTTGGTTCGGCCCGACCTTGACAACCGGGTGGTCGGACGCGGCTGGACCCAGCCCGGCGGCCGGCCTCACGCAGAGGCCGAGGCCTTGCGCCGGGCCGGCGATTTGGCCCACGGCGCCACCGCCTATGTCACCCTGGAGCCTTGCGACCACCACGGCCAGACGCCGCCCTGCTCGGAAGCCCTGATCGCCGCGGGGATCAGGCGCGTGGTCGCGGCGGTCGAGGACCCCGATCCGCGGGTTGCGGGAAGGGGCTTGGCGCGGTTGCGGGCGGCGGGGGTCGAGGTTTCCGTCGGTCTCCTGGGGCAGGAGGCGGCGGAACTGAACGCCGGTTTCTTCCTGCGAGTGCGCGAGGGGCGTCCGCTGTTCACCCTCAAGTTGGCGACTAGCCGCGACGGCCGCATCGCCACCCATGCTGGCGACAGCCAGTGGATCACCGGGCCCGAGGCCCGGGCCCAGGCACATCTGTTGCGGGCGGGGCACGACGCGGTCATGGTGGGGATCGGCACGGTTCTGGCCGACGACTCGCGGCTTACCTGCCGTCTGCCGGGACTGGAAGGGCGCCATCCGGTGCGCATCGTCGCCGATTCTCACCTGCGCCTGCCGCTGACCAGCCATCTGGTGGCGACGGCCAGGGACGTGCCTACTTGGCTGCTCACCCTGCCGGGCAACCAGGAAGCGCGGCTGGAGGTCTATCGCCAGGCCGGCGTCACGGTCATCGAGGTGCCGCCCGACGCCGCCGGTCGGCCCGACCTGGTCCAGGCTGCCCGGGAAATGGGCTGGCGGGGCCTGACGCGGGTGTTGATCGAAGGCGGCGCCCACTTGGCCGCCGGGGCGCTACGGGCCGGGCTGGTGGATCGCCTGGCTTGGTTCCACGCGCCGCTGCTGATCGGCGGCGACGGCATTCCGGCGGTGGCGGCATTCGGCGTCGACCGCCTTTCCCAGGCGCCGGCCTTCATCCGCTCGGGGCTGCGGGTATTGGGAGCGGATGTGCTGGAAACGGGGGCGAGGCGATGAAACAGATTTTCCTGACGGCGACCATTGGCGTCTTCCTGGCCGGTGCTGCGGGCGCGGCCGACTGTCGGCCGGGCCCCGTCCTGGGAGCTAACGAGCAGTTCGCCCCGCTCGGCAAGGGCGGCATCGCGACCCTGGCCATCGCCTCGCGGCCCGTCGACTTGCGGCGGGACGACGTGCTGATCCAGCGGGGCGACAAGGGCGACAGCCTGTACGTTGTAGGGCGCGGTCGGCTGGTGGTGCGCATCCGCGAAGGGGGTAAGGATATCGAGGTCGCCCGCCCGGAACCCGGGGGGCTGGTCGGCGAATTCATGCTGCTGGACAGCCAGGATCGTACCGCGACCGTCGTTGCTGCCGAGGACTCCTGTGTGGTCGAGGTGACGCGCCGTGCCCTGGCGCCCCTCTTGGTCAAGGACGCCGAACTGGCCCGGCGCTTCGCCCGCGTCATTGCCGAGCGCCAGGGCGATGCGTCGTCCTTCAACGTCGACGTCCTGGCCGAACGCATCCGTACCCGCGCCGCCGCCGAGGCGAGTGGGAAGGAGGAGAGAAAATAGCGGTTCCCGCCGATGAGCCACTTCATTGGCGAAAGGATATTTTAGGGGAGGCCGCGGTGCCGATGGCCAAGATAGGCCTCCAGTTCCGCCAGTCCGGCAGGGGAACCGATCTCGTAGAAGCGTTCGGCGACTTCGTACCCGGCCAGGCGACCTTCTCGGCTGAGTCTATGGTAGAAATCGGCCAGGTCCTGGCGGCCGGCCGGAATTTCCGATGCTGTTCCGCGGGTAAGAACCGCGAGGCCGTAGTCGATATGGTCCATGCCGATGGCGGCGGCATCTGGACGTCCCTTTTCGTAGAGAACCACCCGTCCATTCCGGAATACGACATTGCTGGCATCCCAGCGGCCTTCGTTGCGATGGACGGTCATCAAGGCGGGGTGGCCATCCGCCGCCGCCCATATCGGCGCCAAGGCGGTTGGCAGGTAGGAATCGCCATAGAGCAGGAAGAAGCGCTCCGCCAGGGCTCCGGACTCCATGGCTTGGCGCAGGGCGCCGGCCGTACCCATCGGGCAGTCGCCTTCGTCGACGTAACAGACTTCCTCAAGGCCGAAGCGGCGGCCGTCGCCGACGAAGGCCCTGATCTGTTGCCCCAGGTGGCCGATGCTATAGACCACGCGCCGCACCCCTTGTCCTGCAAGGAGTCGCAATTGGTGGGAGGCAAAGGGTGCGCCGCTTACCTCCAGCAAGGTCTTGGGCGTGGCCTCGGTACGGGGGAGCATCCGGGTGCCCAACCCCCCGGCCAGGACGACGCACTGCACTAGCAACTGCTCCGCAACTGCACGACCGAACCTTCGAAGTCGAAGGAGAAGTCGGTTTCCTGCAGGCCTTGCGCCGTCATGGCTTGGCGCAGGCGCTTCCGGTCGTGGGTGTGGAACAGCAAGAAGCCGCCGCCGCCAGCGCCCACCAGCTTACCGCCGATGGCGCCATGCGCGCGCGCAAGGTCGTAGAGTTCGTCGATCCGGCCGTTGGACATGCTGGCGGAACGTTGCTTCTTATGCAGCCAGTGTTCGTGCATCATCTCGCCGAAGGCATCGACGTTTCCGGCTTCCAGGGCGGCCTTGATCCGCGATCCCAGCTCCTTGATGAAATGCAGGTTGTCGAACATGCGCTGGTCGCCAGATTCGGAAGCCTTCTTCTGTTCGTTCAGTGGCTTGGAAGCCTCGCGGCTGTAGCCGGTGAAGAACAGCATCAGGCCTTCGTGGAGGTCGCGCAGGGTGCTTTCGGCTAGTTTCAGGGGGGCGATGGCGACGCTGCCGTCCGGGCGGTATTCCTGGCAGGTGACGCCGCCGTAGGCGGCGATGTACTGGTCCTGCTTGCCGCAGGGCTCGCCCAGGTCGGTCATCTCGACCTCGGCCGCCTCGCGAGCCAGGATTTCCGGGGCGATGCGGTCGCGCTTGAAGGCCTTCAGGGCATGGAGTAGCCCGACCGTGAAGGTTCCCGACGATCCCAGGCCGGTGCCCGCCGGAATGTCGGCGATGCTGGAGATTTCCAGGTTCGGACCCGGCGCCTCGCGCTTTAGGCAGGCCTTGATGACCCGATGCTCGATCTCGTCGACTTCGGCCACGGATTCCAGCCTGGAATATTTGAGCAGATAGCCCGGATGGTAGCTGCGATTGATCGCCACGTAGATGTGCTTGTCGATGGCGGCGGAAATGACGAAGCCGCCGAAGCGCTCGTAGTAGGAAGGCAGGTCGGTGCCGCCGCCGCCGATGGAAATGCGCAAGGGGGTGCGGGTGATGAGCATGGCGGGATTCCTTGTCAGCCGAAACGGGCGGCCAGGATGCGCTTGGCGGTCCAGTAGGCGCTTTCCAGCGGTCGCATGGTGCTCACGCCCACCCGTTCCCGGTAGGGGATGAAAACCGATGTCACGCGGAATCCCCGGCGGATGGGCCGGAGCAGCAGTTCCACGGGCAGGGCGGCGCCCTTCGGCTGGTATGAGAGCTGGTCGATCATCGTCTTCCTGTATGCGCGCATTCCACTGTGCAGGTCTGTGACCCGCCTTACGAACAGCAGGGAAGCGATCGAGGCGAAGCCCCAATTGGCCAAGTAGTTGATCCAGGGCATGGCGGCCGGTTTGCGTTCCAGGCGGGACCCGTCGACCAAGTCCCATCCCTCGTCCAGCACCAGGGCGGCCAGGGGGGCGATGCGGTCCACCGGGTAGGTGTCGTCGCAGTCCAGGGTCACTACCACCGGCCGGCTGCCCGAACGCAAGGCGCGGTCCATGGCCGGTCCGTATCCCTGGGGCGGGAACTGGCGGAGTACGGTGGCGCCCAGTTCGGCGGCGATCTCGGGGGTGCGGTCGCTGCTTGAATCCACCACCAGGACCTCGGCCTCGGGCAGGGCGACCCGGATGTCGCGGATCACCTTGCCGACCGCCGCTTCCTCGTTCATGGTAATCATGGCGACGGTGATGTCGGCGCCCCGTTCCCGCATGGTGCTCTCCTTCCCTGGGGGCCCGATGGAAGCGGACCCTCGGGGCATTGTCAACCAAGCGAGTCGAAGGCCATGAAGATCGGCATCCTGGGCGGCGGCCTGACCGGACTGGTGGCGGCGGCCCATCTCGACCATCCCTGCGAGGTTCTGGAGGCGGACGGGAGCATCGGCGGCCATTGCCGTTCGCTGATCGAGGACGGCTATACCTTCGATCTGGGAGGGCCGCACATTCTCTTTTCCCGCGACCCGGCCATCCTGGCCGGCATGCTGGCCGAACTGGGGGACAATGTCCACCAGGGGCGGCGGGCCAACAAGGTCTTCTTCAAGGGCCGCTATGTGAAATACCCGTTCGAGAACGGGCTTCACGACCTGGAGCCCGAGGACCGCTTCGAGTGCCTGAAGGGCTACCTGTTCAACGACCATCCGCCGCCCGCTAACTTCCGGGAATGGCTGCTGGCTACCTTCGGCACCGGCATCGCGGAAAAGTACCTGATCCCCTACAACGAGAAGATATGGAACCTGCCGGCTGCCGCCTTGGGCTTCGAGTGGTGCGAAGGCCGCATTCCCAAGCCGCCGGCCGACGACGTCATCAAGGCGGCGGTGGGGGTGGAGACGGAAGGCTACGTCCATCAACTTCATTTCCAATATCCCCGCTCGGGCGGAATCGAGGCCTTGCCGCGGGCCTACGCGGCCCGTGCGCGCGGGCCTTTGCTGACCGGGTTCCGGGCAAGCAAGGTTCGGCGGGAGGGCGACGGCTGGGCTGTTTCCGACGGCGGCGAATTCCGGCATTACGACCGCCTGCTATCGACCATCGCCATGCAGGATCTGCTGGCCGCCCTGCCCGGGGTGCCGGCGTCGGTGGCCGCGGCGGCAGCGGCCCTGCGCTTCAACTCGTTGATCGTGGTCATGCTGGGGGTGCGGGACACGCCGTCCTTGCCCTATACGGCGGTCTACGTCCCCGATCCGCAATATCTGTCGCATCGCCTGTCCTTTCCGCTCAGCTTCACGCCGGAAGGGGCGCCGCCGGGGCATCTGGCGGTGGCGGCCGAAATCACTACCAATCCCGGCGACGGCGTGCACGAGCTGGACGACGAGACCGTGACCGCCAGGGTCATCGCGGATTTGGCCGCCATGGGCATTCTGGAACCGGAAAAGGTGGTTTTCCGCCGCATCCACCGCACCCGCTACGCCTACACGGTGCCGGTGGCGGGCACGGATGCCAACCGCAAGACGGTCCTGGATTTCATCGAAAGCCAGGGCATCGTCAGCGCCGGACGCAACGCGGAATTCCGCTACATCAACATGGACGAAGCGGTGCGTTCCGGCCGCCAGGCGGCGGAGAGGCTGAACGCCGTTACAGCACCTTGAGAAGGGTGACGATGACGCCGGTTTGGGCGGCCAGAGCGCCGAACATCCACTTCAGCAGTTCCGCCTTGCTGCGGGTGATCTGGACCTCGAGACGGAGTTCCGCCTCCTTGATCTCGGTCCTGACATCCTTGATCTCGGTCCGGACATCCTTGATGTCGTCCTTGGTCGCCAGATGGCTGAGGTCTATGTCCTGGGCCTGCTTGACGACGCGCGTCACCGCTTCCGCCTGCGGTTCGCTGAATCCGGCGGCCTGCAATTCCTTGACGATGGCGTGGGTATCGAGCGTCACCACGTTCATGGCCCGGATCATACCCGAAAAGTTCATCTAAACCAAGGGTGGCGCTCACGCATCCTTCAGGCGCGCCAAGGCGTCCTTCAGCTTGTCGCGCTTGGCGGCGTGGTCGGCGCGGCGTTCGCGCTGTTCCTCCACCACCTCGGGCGGGGCCTTGGCGACGAAGCTTTCGTTGGCGAGTTTTTTGTCCACTTTGGCCACTTCGTCGTCCAGCTTCTTGATTTCCTTGTCCAGGCGCGCCCTTTCCGCCGCCACGTCGATGACGCCGGCCAAGGGCAGGACGAGCGTCGCTTCGTCCAGCACGTCCTGCACGGCCCCCTTGGGCGGGGGCCCGGCCAGGAATTCGACGCTTTCCAGGCGCGCCAAGCTGCGGATCACCGTGTCGTGGGTGGCCAGGCGGGTCCGGGTGGCCTCGCTTGCGTCCTTGACCAGCAGGGGGATCTTGGCGCCCGGCGGGACGTTCATTTCCGCGCGCACCGTCCGCACCAGGGAAACGAGACGCACCACCCAGTCCATCTCCGCCGCCGCGGCCCCGTCGAACAGGGATGCCGGCAACTCGGGCCAGGCGGCGGCGACCAGGCGGTGGGGGCGGGGCACATCGGCCCAGGCTTCCCAAAGTTCCTCGGTGATGAAGGGCATCATGGGATGCAGGACGTGCAGAATGGCGTCCAGCGCCCAGGCGGCGGCGGCGCGGGTTTCCGCCTTGGTGCCGGCGTCGGCGCCTTCGCCCTGGAGGATCGGCTTGACCAGTTCCAGGTACCAGTCGCAGAAGGTGCCCCAGGTGAACTGGTAGGCGGCGCCGGCGGCCTCGTTGAAGCGATAGGAATCGATGGCCGCCGCGGTGGCGTCGGCGCATTCCTTGACCTTGCCGACCAGCCACTTGTTGACCGTCAGCTTGACCGACCCCGGATCGAAGTCCACCTCGGGAATGCAGGCGTTCATCTGGCAGAAGCGGGCGGCGTTCCACAGCTTGGTGGCGAAGTTGCGGTAGCCTTCGACCCGGCCTTCCGACAGGCGCACGTCGCGGCCCTGGGCGGCGAAGGCGGTAAGCGTGAAACGCAACGCGTCGGCGCCGAACCTGTCGATCAGATCCAAAGGATCGATGACGTTGCCCTTGGATTTGGACATCTTCTGGCCCTTCTCGTCGCGGACCAGGGCATGGATGTAGACGGTATGGAAGGGCGGCTCCTTCATGAAGTGCATGCCCATCATCATCATGCGGGCGACCCAGAAGAAGATGATATCGAAGCCGGTGACCAGCACGTCGGTCGGGTAGTGGCGGCCGACCTCGGGCACGGCGTCCGGCCAGCCCAGCGTCGAGAAGGGCCAGAGGGCGGACGAGAACCAAGTGTCCAGCACGTCGCCGTCGCGCGACAGTTCCACATGACGGCCGTAGTGTGTCCCGGCGGCGGCCTGGGCTTCCTCCTCGCTCATTTCCACGAAGATATGGCCGTCCGGACCGTACCAGGCGGGTACCTGATGGCCCCACCAGATCTGGCGCGAGATGCACCAGGGCTGGATGTTGCGCATCCATTCGAAATAGGTTTTTTCCCAGTTGCGGGGGACGAAACGGGTCTTGCCCGATTCCACGGCCTCGATGGCCGGGCCGGCCAGCTTGGCGGCGTCGACGAACCACTGGTCGGTCAGCCAGGGTTCGATCACCACGCCGGAACGGTCGCCGTAGGGCACGGTCATCGGGTTGGGTTCGATCTTCTCCAGGAGCCCCAGGCCCTCGATCTCCTTGACCACGGCGTCGCGGCATTCGAAGCGGTCCAGGCCCTTGAGATGGTCGGGGACGTTCTCGTTCATGCGGGCGTTGCGGTCCAGCACGTTTATCATGGCAAGGCCGTTGCGCTTGCCGACTTCGAAATCGTTGAAGTCGTGGGCCGGGGTGATCTTCACGGCGCCGGAGCCCTTTTCCGGATCGGCATAGGTATCGGCGACGATGGGGATGGCGCGCCCGACGATGGGCAGCACCACCCGCTTGCCGATCAGATCCTTGTAGCGGTCGTCGTCCGGATGGACGGCCACGGCGGTATCGCCCAGCATGGTCTCGGGACGGGTGGTGCCGACCACGATATGGCGGGTGGGGTCATCTTCCAAAGGATAGCGGAAGTACCACATGGCCCCCTGGACCTCGCGCTGTTCGACTTCCAGGTCGGAAATCGCGGTGTGCAGCAGCGGGTCCCAGTTGACCAGACGCTTGTCGCGGTAGATCAGGTCCTGCTTGTAAAGGTCGACGAAGACCTTGCGCACCGCCTTGGACAGACCTTCATCCATGGTGAAGCGTTCGCGCGACCAGTCGCAGGAAGCCCCCAGACGCCGCAACTGGCCGGTGATGGTGCCGCCCGACTGGGCCTTCCAGCGCCATACGCGCTCGATGAAGGCGTCGCGGCCCAGGTCGTGGCGGGTCAGACCTTCCTTTTCCATCTGGCGTTCCACCACCATCTGGGTGGCGATGCCCGCGTGGTCGGTGCCCGGCTGCCAGAGCGCATCGTCGCCCTTCATGCGGCGATAGCGGATCAGGATGTCCTGCAGCGTGTTGTTGAGCGCATGGCCCATGTGCAGGCTGCCGGTGACGTTGGGCGGCGGGATGACGATGGTATAGGGCTTGGCGTCCGTCTTCCGCCCGCAGGCGAAGGCGCCCGATTCCTCCCACTGGCGGTAGTGCTTCTGCTCGACGTCGCCGGGCTTGTAGGTTTTGTCCAACATCCTCGCCATCCCATCGCAAAGGCCAATCGCCGGCCGCGGGCTGCGGCCGGAAAGGGTTTAGCGGCTATGGCTCGGAGCCGTCAACCGGAGAGACGGAAACTACCTGGGCAATCGGGTGAAGGCCCGCGCCCCCATCACGCCAGCCATGCCCGCCGACCGCCCCGTCAAGGGAATGGGCCACGGATGGACACAGATGAACACGGATGAGCGTTTCCCGCTCTTTCGCATCGGTGTCTTGTGTCCATCCGTGGCAAGAATTCCTGATTGAATGCGCCCGCCCCGCGTTCCGGCATATCGCCCCATGGAATCGCATATGTTCGCTTTATGGCCTTGAGGCGCGTTTTGTTCTGTGGCAATATGCCTCTATTCTACCTCGCCGTTCCCGCCCGCACCGGGAAGGAACCGGATCACGATGGAACATTTATCAAACTGAAGCCAGGAGTATGTGTCATGAGTCTTTTCTGGAGCGACGACGTGGATAACAACGGGAA